>JBOHQX010000076.1:0-12045 GCA_050732395.1 bacterium | reverse complement strand
GCATGTTGTAAATGTGCACAGTATCGTGATTCTGTCCGATGCGTTGAATGCGGCCTTTACGTTGCTCCAGTCGCGTTGGGTTCCAGGGCAAGTCGAGATTGATCAGGGTGGCCAGGCGCTGAAGGTTCAAACCTTCGGAGGCGGCGTCCGTTCCCAACAAGAGCCGAATTTCGCCGGCCATAACCCTTTGTTTGAGCTCTTCTCTTGACTTTGAGATCCATTCACCGCCTCGCATGAGTCCGGAGGTGGCCGGACCAGAATAGATAGCAATAGGCTCTTGCGGAAGCTCTTCGGTCAACTGTTCGGCCAGCCATTGAATCGAATCGCGGTATTGGCTGAAAATAATGCAGCCTCTGCCCAGCCAGCCGCGCTGCAGCAGGCAATCGATCACGACGGTATACTTGGGATCGCGGTCTTTGTTGGCTGTCAACGCGGCGACAAAACGCTCGAGCAGCGCACGTTCTTCCGCAGTGAGCGTCTTTGACATGTCTGTCAACGGCGCATTCTCCTCGCTCTCATCGAAAATCTCCTCATCTTCTTCCTCGATTTCCACGCTCGCCCATGATTCCAACATTCTCTGCGCCGTTTGCAGGCCGGCGTGAATCGAGCTGCCCACACGCCGCAGCAGCAATGTTTTCAAAAAGCCCGAGCCTTGCATGCGATGCCCGAGTGCGGCACAGAAATTTTCTGCCAGCTCATACGCTTCGTGCAAATACGCCGGCAGAAGAATGGCATCGCGCTCATCTTCGCCCAGAAGCTCCACACGAATGGGTTTAAGCAGAGGCTCGTTGGTTTCGGGATCAATTTGCGTTTCAAGCTGTTGTCGCATGCGGCGAATGATGCGCCGAATGAAGGGATTGTGGTCTTGCACCAAGCGCGGAAACAACTCATCGAGGCGCGCCAGATCGGGCTCGCGCAAACGGGAGATGGCATCGCCAGGAACAACCGCCTGCTCATCAGACACACCGAGACGACGCCGGAGAATCTCAAAATCACGATGTTCCGATTTGGGCGGCAAGGGATTGCGGAGCCACTCCCAGCGATCACCCTGGTTTTCTGTTTGACGATTGCGATTCATCACAAGATCGAAGGCATCGGCTGCACGTCGCCAGCGACTGAAGGTATTGCCAAGCACAGACTCATCGCCTCGGCTCAGCACATCAAGCAAGTCCCATGCTTCGATGGGGCGAAGTTGCACCGGTGTAGCGGTTGCCAAAAGCAAGCTGCGGGTTTTCAAAGCGATCTCATACATGAAGCGCAGCAGCTTGTTGGCATCCGGATTTTCGTGATCGCGATTTTCGCCGAGATTGCGGCGACGAGCACGATGCGCCTCGTCGAGAATCACGCAATCGTATTGCAGGCTCAGCAGATGTCGCGTCACTTCGGAACCACGCGTGATCAAGCCGGAAGAAACGATGCCAATGCGACGCGGGCACTTCTTGATTCCTTCAGTGCCGAGGCCGGGATGTTCCATGCCGTTCTCATCCACCCATTGGCGACCGTTCCACACCGCCGAGGGCATGTCGAGCAAGTCGCGCATTTCTCCCTGCCATTGCCAGACCAGCGTTTTGGGGCAAATCACCAAAATGGGATTCTCGCCGGTCAAGGCGATGAGTTGAGCCGACATGGCGAGTTGCAAGGTTTTGCCAAGCCCGACTTGATCCGCCAAAACGAAACGGGCTTTTTGCAACGGCCCATGATGAGCATCAAAGGCGAGTTTGACAAAATATTTTTGATGTGCCCACAATCCTACTTCTTTGCGATAGACGGGCGTTTCGATCACCGCCGGCGCTGGCTCCGGTGTAACGCTTTCGCCTTTATCCGCGCGCCAATCAACTGCACTGATGATCTTGCGCTCCGACAAACGCGCCAGGTCTTGAATAACGAATTCGGCCAGCGGCACGGCGTGAGGCGAACGCCAAAGCGCATCAAACTCTTCCTGCACCCAGGCAATGGCTTCGGGAGATTGATCCTCCCACAGCAGCTCATAGTTGATCTGCCACGCGGCTTTGGATTCGTTCGTGCTGCCCAAGAAGCAAGTTTGCGCGCCTTCAGCCAGGGTGATGACGCCAGCCTTTCCGTGAATCAAGCCAAAGGCTGCATCGGGCAAAACGCGCACATGCAGCTTGCCGCTTTTCAACAGCTCAAACAACCGGCGGAAACGCTCGCGCACACGTGGCTCGCCCTGGCCTTCCAACAACGCTTCCGGCTTGAAGGCACACCAAGCTTGACGCACGGCCATTTGTGCTGCTCTTGCAGTCTGCACATCAAGAGGATTCAAATCAGAATTGCAGACCATGCGGATCACGCCGGTGACGGATTCCAGTTCTTCGCCGGCGACTTCGAGCAATGAAGAGCAGAAATAGCCGGCAATGCGATCGTAAGCTCGCGCGCCGGCCAATCGTTGGCAAAGAAACGAGCGATCCAAGCGTTGTCGCCGGGAAGAAAAGCGGCGAATGAGAGATTGTAATTCCGGATTGCTCATGCGCAAATCTCACACGTGATCGTTCCGCACCGTACCGGTGAGAAGGCCGGAGGCCTCGGCATCTTTTTGCCAATGCGCCATAGTTGAAACCTTGCCGAGAGTAGTGAGATAATCAAGAATATGGACAATTTTTTCGCGCTGGCCCCAGTAGTCGGACAACTCGGTCTTCAGCCAGTTCAGGCCTTCGAGAGTTTTTTCGCTTTTGCGGGTTTGGTGGATGGCGAAAAGCGCTTGCCGCACCAGCGAACCGCTGAAGCCGTTGCCAGAGAGGAGCCGGCGTTCGAACGCACTGGCGGTTTTGAGGCGCGTTTGATTGGCTTTGGTGCTGGCGAGCAAATCCTGATAATCTGTGGCACCAAAGCCGCGAGCTAATTCCTGATACACGCCGTTGCGATACTCGCCGTGGCTTTCCACCTCTAAGCCTTTGAGGTAAAAGCGTTCCATTGCTGCGAGGCTCTTCCAGACATCGTGAGAGATACCGCGCGGCACCAAATGATCGCAGGCGATTTTGACAGCGTTGCGAATGAGCTGCTCGACCGGACTGATTTCGCCTTTGGCGCGCTCGCGTAAAATCTCCTGAGACGGATCGATCTCTTGAATGGGCCGCTCGGTGAGCACGCGCAGAGCCGCCGCATATGCCGCGAGCTGATAATCGGCATCGCCAAAATTGGGATCGCTCTCGTCTTCCACCGTGAGCATGGCATCAAGCTGGCGTTTCACTTCGGCCTCAACTTTGGGTGCGATCTCATCGAGAAAAACGGGCTCGGCGGCAGTACGTTTGCGCAACACCAATAGCACGGTGCCTTGCACATAGTTGCCCTTTTTTAAAGCCGAATCCGTTTCCGTTGCAATGCACCAAGCCGCAGTGACCCGCAAGCCCGCCGCCCACAAAATCATAGTCAAATCCGCCCACACTGTTGCATCTTGATGGGTGAACATCACCACCTGCAAGCCGTTTGACGGCATGTGGTCGGTGAGCCGCTTGTAGCAGTCACCCATGCTTTTTCTGAACGTGATCGGATCGTCTCCTTTGATTGCCAAGGCACGCTTGGAGTCGTTGTACCACTTGGGAAATAATTTAGGCAAGTGCTTTTCGTACCAGGATAGAAAGAACTCGCCCAACTCGTGATAGTTGATCGCGTCTGCGTAGGGTGGATCCGTGAGCCAGATTTCAGAATCGACAGTAATATGTCGAGCGTCTAAGGGCTCGACCAGACTCTCACTATGAACACGAGCGTGGTTTATTCTTGCGAGAACAGTTGTAGATAATAGGCTTAATGGTCGCCCATAATAGTTGTAAAGTGTATTTAAAGCTTGGTTGTTAAAAGTCTGGGCACCATTCTCTTTTGTTGCATCGGCAATCCATCGTGCGAGCCTAGAATCCCAATCGGCAATTCTCCCAATGATGAACAGACTCCCAATTCGCTGTTTCTTCGTTAAACGCTCATCCCAAATGTAAGAAGAAAACAGCCCATGTATCAACAACTGCCTCGGCGTAAACAGATGATGCCAGTGAGTCCAGCCGCGCTCGCGTATTGGTTGATCCGTGTTATAACCGGGTTCGATTCGTTGACTCGGAATATACCCTTTGGACTGCCACTCATGAAAGCACTTGCGCAGCAGCTTTAGTACTTTGGCTTCGCGCTGCAAATCCGCCTCGGTGGGCGCGCAGTAATGTCGTCGCGTGTGCGTCTTGCCGTTTTTGTCCACATAAGTTTCAACCCAGCGAATGCAATAGAGCCGCTCTTGAAACACATCATCGGGCCGTGGCACGAGGTCATCATTTTCCCACAGACGCAGATTGCGGCGAATGACTTCAATGGGCGTGGGTTGGCTGCCGTCTTGTGGCACGAGCCGTGAGTCTTTCACTGTGCCCGCCTGTCGCACCGCTTCCATTTCCGCTGCCGAAACACCTTCATGAATTTCAATCTGGTAGCGCTTGTTCTTTTTGTCCGGAACAAGCTTGGCTATGGTGCGGGTTTTCTCGCCGATGACCCAGGAAGGCGCTAAAGGAATCATCCAGCCGGATTCGGGGTCGCGCACTTCAACGCAGTAGAGATAAGCATCCGCGCGCCAGCCTTTCTCGTTGTGTTCAATGCCCCACGCAGTGACTTCGCGATCCACAGCCCTAAAGATTTCTTACTGCGCCTTTTTCACTTCGCGCGCCACTTCCTCGTCCCCTCCGACAATATTCAGCGCGGCCCAGGTCAAAAGCGCGGCTACCGGATTCAAATCCGAGCCATAAGCCTCACAACCGAGCCGGGCCGCTTCAAATGGCACGGAACCGCCGCCGCAAAAAGCATCTCCCACGCGCGGACGATGACCAAACCGACGTCGGCCGAGTTCTTCCACCAGCTCCAGCAGACTTGAAGCATTTGTGTCAAGATGAGCATTGATTTCTTGCCAGGCTTCGGGAGAAGGCCCTTCGATCTGTTCGGGGCGCAAGCAGTATTCGAGCTTTTCCGAGTAAGGCATGTTATCAAAAACCAGACGCTGCAGTTCTGCTTTTTCCTCACGGGAAAGATTTGATCGCAAGCAAGGAGCCTCCGATAGTGCGTCAGGATCATCAAGAAACTGATCGCGCAGTTCGAGCGGCATTTTTAATAACTCTTCGATAAGCCGTTGCTGCGGGATAGACTTGTTCTTCCTTTGCCACAAGCCTTCTTCGTCCATAGTGAGCAGCTTGAGAAAAATCTCACGGTCTTTGACGGGATCGTCCGAGGCTGGCAACAAAAGACCAAGGAGTGTGGCACGCACGAGAATGAGCGGCTTGCGACCCCACCATTTGCCAAGTCCGGTGAGGGTTTGGCTGTAGTTCGCTTTACGCTCTTTGTAGCTCTCCATGGAGATTTTGGCCACCGGAAATTGTCGCTCAATGAAGCAAGGGGCATGGGCCAAGGAAGTCGTAGGCATTATGCTTACCGGAAATATTGTTTCGGAAACTTGCTTCATTCCTCCTCCTTTCTTCACTCAAACAGCGTTTTCTCACTCGCCCGACGATAAAACTCCGGTATGACCGCTTCATCTTGTGGCCGGGTCGTGACGGGATTTTCCGTGAGCGCAAAGCGCTAGGCTTTGCGCCAGCCTTTACCTTGATCATTAATGCCGTGTCCGGTGGCGGCAGCGGTTTGTGTGTAAAGCCACCAGCGCTCCTCGGGCACTAAGCCCTTCCAGTTGGCAAGCGCGTTTGGAATCAGCGCCGGATCGGCGTCTTCAATGGCCCAGGCGAGCAGGACTAATTCTTTGCCCAACTCGCGTCGAATCAGGTTATGGCCCACTTGCCAGCTTCCCACTTTTTTGCCCATGCGACGCAGCCGCTGATTAAACTCGGCGCGCACTTCATCGGCAATCTTATCCCATTTCAGACGTGGCAACAGCACGCGAATTTGACCTTCCACGCCGGAGCCATAACTTACCGCGCTCGAGCCGTGCTGCTCGTCCCACAAAAAATGTTCGCTGATCTCGATCTTGAGCGTCGCCCCACTCGGAATCTTCACGAGAAAATGATGCCGACTCTCTGAAGGATCAAAACCGAATGAGCGCGAGAGAAGAGCGAGGGGACGAGTGACTTTGTTTTTTTCCATTGCCTTATTGTTTCACTTCGCCAGGTTGTAGCGTGGCTCTTACTTCCTCCACCCAGTCCAGCAAGGTCTGGCCGGAGCGGAAGAGAATGCCTTCGGCAGCCAAATGCACCTGACCACTACTTTGGAGTTGCCGCAGAGCTTCCAAGCATCCTTCAATGAGGCCAGGCTCGATTTTCTTGCCTTCAGAAGTAGTGAGTTGGATCCACTCTTTATTGCCGGGTTCAGCGGCGATGGTGATGGTGAGGCCCTGAACCTTGGCATCGTATTTTTTAAGGCGCGCGAGAAACTCGTAAGACTCTCTCGTGCTATCGAAGCCATGCCGCCGGCGCCACAAAGCCCAATGCTTGGGATCGACCTGGATGGCTTCATCTCTTTCCCAGTTGATGGAAATTCGTTCGACCTCCGAGGCAATATCCTCATGTTCCGCATAAGCCAGCACCATTGGCGCGCCTTTGGGGATGATAAACGAATCTTCGTAGACGGCGCCGGCCAACTTGGGATCCGAGCCGTCCGTGGTGTAATGAATAGTCGCCAGCGGCGCGGCCCTCAACTCCATGCTTTTCTCCGCGCGTTGCTGGAAAATTTTGTGCTTCAACGTGATGCGGTTGCGCCATAAAATTGGTTGACCGGTTTCATGAACACCGGTGGAATCAACGGTGAGAAAGGAGACTTTCAGTTCTTGGGTTTTCAAAGTAGAGCCATCGAGTTGGGCTGAGGCCGTGGTGGCAGTGCCGCCAATCTCCCAGTAAATTCTATCACCATTAACAGGCGTGAGGTGGAGCACAACTTCGCCGGTGACATCATCGCGGGTTTTCTCCTGAATCAGAACGCTCGTCTTGGGTTGGGGAAATGGGCCTTTATCCACGTAGCTGCCGTCTTCGCGCCAAACATCCTTGTGCAAACATTCTTCCTTCAAACGGTCAAGAGCATCAGTGCGATGCCATTGCCATTTGGTAATCATCGCTGCGCGTTTTTTGATTTCGCCCCAGGGCAGAGACTGCGAGGTGAAAAGACGCTGCTCGCATTTTTTGCGAAAGTTCTCGCCGGAAACCTCTTCGGTGAATTTCATCTTTTCCCTGAGCACGTCGATTACCTGTTGCTCGCCGCTGTACTTGTTGCCTTCGAACTTCATGTAGAAATCCGCGTTCATCAAGCCCTCGCCCGTGGGATACCATAACGTCGTAAAGGTTTCGCGCACGGCCGAATGAAAATTTTGCCGGACGCGATCGGAGAGCTCGTTGGCTTGCAACCACTGGGGATCATTTTGGGGTACGCGCTCGGTCTGCAGCTCTTCGATAATATGCTGGATGGCCTTCAATCGCTTGCCCGCATCGATGAGTTGGTCATAAGTATTCTTCGAACCGGTCAAAAAACCGACACGATTCTTCCACGTCGCTTGCTCATGAAACTGCTTCAGCTCCGGGCGCAATCCATGGCCGGCATAAGGCTCAGTGATCATGAGCGTGACTTTGTCCTGCTCGAGCTCGATTTCGTCAATGGCTGGTAAAGGCAAAACCATCTGATAGCACCATCCATTTATAGGCTTGAACAAATCCTGCAGCCGCTGGCGCAGCTCGCGAATCGCTTGTTCCGGTGCAAATGCTTTGACGAGAGATTCGAGCTTGGCATTGAGATTTTGCACATTTTTGAAATAGAGCTTGCCATCACGCGTGCTGTGCAGATACCAGGCCGCGGTCGCCAGCTTTTCCAAAACCTCACTTTTCAGGCGTGAAAGATCGCGGCCCGGCTCACACAGATAAGCCGTGAGCTCGGGAATCGAAAGCCCCAATACGGCATTGGGCACGTTGGCTAATGACGAAATCAAGAGCAGTTTGACGGCATCGGTGGTATCCGTCGTTCCAAGATTCGTGTCCATCACTTCGGCGACCGCAGAGCCACCGGAGGCAATATCGTGCGCTATGGCATTCTCCAGCGAGTTGTTAATCTGGCTGATTTCGCCAAGCGTTTCGCGATCGTTGAAATCGAGATCATGAGCTGCGATGAGGCCGCGACGATTGGCGAGACCGGAATTCCATAAACGCGAGGCGACAATGCGCATCAACCGAATCAAGCCCCGCGTTTGTTGAAATCCGGGATTCTCGCGAAAGCGCGCATAAAGGTCGCGAATGCCGGGATGAAAAGGATAAGATGACACAATGTGCGCCGCGAATTCTTCAGGTGATTCGTCGGTGATGGCCATCTGCTTGGCCGCGCGGATGGCTTTGGCATAAGCCTGCGCCACCTCACTGATCTCATTTTCGGAGGGCAACTTTTCAAAGAGGCGTTTTCTGAGAATATGGTAAAGCTCATCGGAATTGAGCCGAACCGGCTCAAGCGCCATGGCCGTGCGGTGGGTTTCCTTTTCAAAATCCGTCAACACTGAAGCAATTTGTACGCTGCCTTTTTCGTAAGCGGCGGCCAGGTCTGTGATCACCAAGCAAACACGCGCACATGAGGGTCGGCCTAAAGCCACCAGCAAATTAGAAAGCGCGGTAGCGGTCACTTGGGCAAGATCGGAATTGCCAATTGCCCGTGCCCGCGCATTCTCGAAGTAGGGTGGAAGCTCATCAAGCAAAATGAGGACAGTCTCGCCAGTAAATAGATTTTCCCAAGCTTTCTGTCCTGGCGCTTGCAAAGGCGAATAGCAGTCACGGAAGTGCTCCTTTTTTTCGAGCTGCTCGGCCAAAGCGCCCCAAATGCCCAGAGGCGCATCAGATTCACGACCGGAGAACGCGAGAACCTTGACAGCGCCAAGTTTAGGATCGGGTTTATGAAAACTTCCCATCACCTTTTGACGGTATTCCGGATACTTGGCGAGCAAACCGAGTGCAAGCAGATTATGCGTCTTACCGCCACCCATTGCTTGCTTCAGCTTGAAAACACCCTGGTCTGATTTTCCTTCCAACCGCCGAAACGCATGCTCGAGCAGTGTTTTCATGCCTTCGGTGATGTAGTTTTCTTCAAAAAAATCCACCGGCTTGATGCGATCATCAGCCAGGTCCGTCAAATCCAGAACCGTATCCCGCTTTTGAGGATCGAAGATGCTTTCCCGAGGGTGACAAAGTTGTTCAAGCGGTTTCACGTGGTTGCCTCCAGTATGAGTTCAAGTCCTTTGGATTATTATCCTAATCTTACAAAAAGTGTTTAGAAGACCAACCCTTAGTCAGAGTACAAAATAATAAAAAATCAATCGATCTCAAAATCATTTTTTAGCAACGGGAATTTGTAATGATGAGCAAATAATTGATATATGGCCGAGAATCTTGCCGGCCATCGTGCCAGCGTGGCGAGCTTTGTTACAGAGTTTCGTCGTAACGATCCTTATCAAACTATAATCAGCCAAGATTTAGAGTCAAGCTTCTTGGAGAATGGAAGCTGTGAGAGTCATCCACCAATAACTGAGGGGTTATAGGAAACTCACAGGCTCAATTCGCGGGCCCGCGCTACTGCCTGCATTCGACTGCTTTTTACGATCTATTTCCAGATCGGTATTTTCACCCAACTGTCGTTCTGCCATTTGATCTGCAATGGGATTTTTGCATCATTGATATCCCCATCGCTTACATCTTTGCCGGTGCCATAGTTAATTTGCGCGTATGGGTTTTTGTTGACATTTAATGTAACAAGCAGGCGGCTGCCTTTGCTGAGCCTGCGGCTCACCATGCGGGTTTTATCAAATGGAATGGATTCCACCTTGCCGGGCGTCAGAAGTTTCCTGACGCTCATGTCTTTTGCGTAACTGGCGCGGCCCAAAAAGTAAGACAAGTGAAACAACTCGCCATTGGGCATGACCTCATACAGCGCCACGCCGATGTCCATGTCCTTTTTGTTGATGGTTGCTTTGATCTCACCCAGGAAGGTGCCGTTAATTTCAACCGGCGCATCGAATGGCGCGCTGATGAAAGAGAATCCGTTGGAAAGGTCGAGCTGCTTAACGATAATCGGATTGGGATAATAGTCGTTGTTGTTTGTGGTTTTTCTGTCAGCAAAGTCCACCTCTTGATAGAGAAATCCCGGTTTGGCTGGCTTTTCCTTAGATAGTTGATAATAGTCACCCGCCTTTGAATCGGTCAGATACAATATCAGTATCTCATTGCTCATTTTTTCCAGAGAAGGCGCATGCTTCCACTCATTGGCGCCCATCACCTGATAGTTGATTTTGTCCTGCAGTAACTCAGGTTTCTTGCCATCGCGCATGACATAGTCCAGCCATTGAAAGGTGATCTCCGGCGTATCGATCTGCGCCACCGGGTCAATGGCGTAACCTCTCAGAACCGGCGGCTTGCGCGATCCTTGCGCTCCGAAATGATCGTAGGGGCCAATCAGTAAATAATGATTGGCATTTTTGTTGTATTTGTAGTGCTCCTTCAGGTAATGCACGGCGGATTGCTGACCGTCATCATAGTATCCCGTGATGCTTAAGACCGGAATGTTGATTTTGGCAAATTCGTTCTTGTAGGGCACCATATCTTGCCAATACTTATCATAACTCGGATGTTGTAACCAGCGCTGAAGCCATTTGTTTGGCGCGCCGTCAATGCTGTCTATCTGGTGGTAGGATTTTCCGCTGGCATACCATTTGTCGTTCAGGGAGTTCCAGCGCTGGCGATCAAAATAAGTTTTATTATCGAGATATTTGTTATTGGTCACGTAAAACGCCCAGGCATAATTGACGAACAAAAATACATTGTTTTCCATGGGCAAGCCATCACCCGGATTATTGGCACAGTAGGGCACGATGGTTTTCAGCGCCGGATGCAGATTCTTTGCTGCAGCCCAACACGCAAAGCCGCTGTAACTCCCGCCATACATGCCGACCTTGCCGTTGCTCCACGGCTGTTTGCTGATCCAATCGATCACGCCGTAGGTGTCCTTCGCTTCGTGCTCATACGGCTCGATCGCATCAGGGCTGAAACGCTTGCCGCGCGTCTCCGCCGCCACACCGACATAGCCATTAGCGGCAGCTCGTTTGACTACATTCAAGCTGAGATCGGTGTAAATATTAAAGAACAAAGCCGTTGGTTGCGGCTCGACTGAGCTCGCCGAAGTCGGCGTGGTCACACCTTTTTTCCGCACCACAATTGCAGAAAGGGTGGCGCCTTCTTTTGTTTTTATTAATACACTGTCCTGAATAATATATCGTTTGTTTTCATCTTCCTGCAATAACTGTGTCGCGGCAGGCTCGATGTTTTTATAAAGCTGGAAGATATAGTAATTTCTACAAAGCCCGATCGCCTCAGTGAGATTCAGGCTGTCTTTCTCTGCCAGCTTCATTAATGCTGTTTGCAGATCGCGCTGAAGTTCTTCGACACTGTTCCTGGTTATAAATGCCGTCCAAATATGCATGGCGCTTTTATCATCCAGGCGGCCGAAAAGCTCACGAAAGACTGGCGCAAAAGCTTCGGCAAAAGAAATGTTGTCAGCGGTATGCTTTAATTTGGCTTTGGAGAATAATTCATGTTGAATATACAACAACTCGGGAAATAGGGGATCGCTGTCTTTGGAAATACTGCGTAACGAAGCAATGGTAGCATTGGCGTCGTGATATCGTCCGGCCAATATTTGTAGTCTGAATAAATTACTCAGGTAGGTTGTTTGGTCAGCACCGGGTTTATAATTGGCGATAACATTCTCGGCTAAAATGGGCATCGCTTTAGACAATTCAATACTGTCTGTGATGGCCGTTTTAGGAAAATAAAATTGCTGGGCTGAGACATGGGAGATAACCATCATGCCTAAGAACATAAGACCGAGTAATTTTCTCATTTGAATTTATTCTCTCTCTCATTTGGACACAAAAGTGAAAGGGCGCAAAAGATTTTTCACAAAAATTTTGTGAGCTTTAAATTTTGTGTCCAATTAAGTCTGATAAACTCCATAGAGCTGAAGATTTTTGATATTCCAATAAACGATTAGTCCGTGGTCGATCTTGAGCCGTTTGAGATAAGAACGCATACGATAGATGTCGTATTGTCT
>JBOHQX010000075.1:0-35775 GCA_050732395.1 bacterium | reverse complement strand
CATAAATGCTCAGGCCGAACGTAAACACCGTTAAAAAAAGATGGCCGCTTAATTTCGATTCGCGTTCGACAAAGTCTGTTGCGCGTGCTTCGGCATCGATGAATTGCTCATTGAACAACTGGCTGACACGTTGGGTGAACTGCGCGATCTCTGTTTCGAGCTCAAGCACAGTTCGTTTTTTCAAGGCATGGTTCTTTTCCATGCCGGTACAAGCTAGAAAAAAAAACGTAAAAGTCTAGAATGAACGTTTGTCCTCCAAATTGTGAAAGCTCTTAGCTTGACACCTATGCCCTTCAGGGTTCGGGAATGTTTACAATTGTCATCTATAATCATATCACCGCTTCACGGTTGCCTTCCGGCGGCTTTTGTTTTGTTAATAACGGCAACGGAGTTAGTTTGACAATGTTAACTTAAATTCGCGCCGTCTCAATCTGTCATGCTGTAAGCATCTTCCCTAGGTTTTGGTGCAGCCCTCTTGGGAAGATTCCAGCGGAATGACAGCGAATGTGGGATTTGAGGGCTAACTTAACATTGTCAAGTTAGGCACTCGATTAAATCTATACTTAGAGCTCCATTTTATGATTTTGACGACCTATTTCTTATCAATAAAATGCTACCGATGCGAGTTCTGCGATCGTTTTCACTTCATCGTAATTATGAAATTGCGTAATAGTTGTGTCATGCGCGTTTTGCAGCGAGCGCTGGATCTGGGTTTTTGATCCATCCGCCCAGGAGCCGGCCCAGCTCGTTCATCTGCTTGCTACCAAATTCATACGACTGCAAATTGATGAAACGCATTTCATAACTCAAGCGAAAAAGCAACCGGAGCCGGGCGAGTGTCTCATCTGCCTTTCTGAGAAGGGGTAATTTGTCGTGGCGCATATTTGCCACTGTTGCCAGCTCCACGAAGTCCAAAATGCCATTTTCCAATTTGGCGGCAACGCTGAAGCGATAACTTTTGGGAAATTTGCCAGTATGCTGTAGCAGCCATTTACTGAAATCGTACCCGCGTTTGATCACCAAGAATTCTTGTACGGCCATTAGCGCCTCCTCGATTTGAAAAAAAATTTCGAGGCCGGCCGTGCACGGCCGGCCTTTCAGAATGCCAGATCGTCAGATTTTCAGAGAACCAAAAGAGGACTGGGCGCGCACCACACGGAACCCGTCGACGCTCCAATCGCCGCCCGGGAGGCCGCTGCTGCGAGCGGCACAGCGCAGATCGTCCGCGCTGCTGACCCACGAGCCGCCACGAAGAGCCCGCGCATTTCCATCCTTTTTATACCGGTTTTCCATCCATTCCCACACATTCCCTGCCATGTCCATTAAAACCTCGGGAGTTGCGCCCGCAGGATACGCGCCCACCGGCGTGGTGTGGCCTACTTTGCCGCCATAGTTTGCGCGCGTTTCATCAGGCACCGCATCGCCCCAGGGGTACTCGCGCTTCCCGCCACTCGCGGCCCATTCCCATTCTGTTTCCGTGGGCAAACGATAGATTTCTTGTTCGCTCTGCGCCATGCCCTCTGCCCTCTGCTCTTTGCCGTTTGCTTTTTGTATCTCCGAGAGCCAGTAGCAGTACGCTACCGCCGCAAACCAACGCACGCCCACCACGGGTTGATCATCGCCGTTGAAGCGCTTATCGTCATCATAGCGCGAGCGGAAATTCTCACACCAGTCTTTGGGTTCTTTGCCCAAATGCTCGCCAAAACCTGCAATCCGTTTTGTCCACGCGGTGAATGATTGGATAAACTGTTTGAGCGGCAGATTTTGCAGGTTTTCTCCTGTAGCTTGGCCGGCGAGATAATCGATAAAGCGGCGATACAGTTTGTTGGTCACCGGATACTTGGCGAAATAAAGAGCCGGCACGGCAGTCTTCGCTTTGGTTACGGAAAATTCGTACTCGCCACCGCGTATCAAAATGTATTCGGCATCCAGCTCGAGGGGATTGCGCCAGCTAGGTGGCGGCATTTGCGCTAATTCAAAGGGCGGTAGTCCCACAGGCTGCCGCAAAACATTGAAAGCCAGCACCTCCGTCTGGTGCTCAGGCGCCGGTTCCGGTGGGCGCAGTTTCCATTCGAACAACATCTCTTCGGACTTTTGAAGGAGGTGGCGGCCTCCGCCGTTCTCATGGTAGCGATGTTTTTCGAGCTCCCAAACCCGCTGCACCAACTTTTTGGCCGGCTCGGAGGAGATGAGGCGCAGGCAATGCAAAGCATTGTAACGCTTCTGCCAGTCTAGTTGCGGATCGAGCGCAAATTGGGCAAAGGGCTCGATGGACTTTTGCCGTGCTTCTTTTATTGCCAACTCCAACAAGGGCAAGGCATTTGGAGTGTTGTTGGCATGCGGCAAAAAGCACGTAAAGAAATCTGAGAATATCACGGGTTTGGGCAGACTGAGGCTGAACAAAATCGTTTCGCGCCACCAACCTTCGTGAAAATTCTCCACCAGCACACCGGCGCGCGGCGGATCACTTTTCACCTCTTCGGCCAAATGGGTCGCAGCGAGATATTCCCGAAAGGACTTATGGCGAAAGATGTAGCTGCCCTCGCCAAACTCTTGCAATATGCCAGAGCGATCGCTGAGATTCTTGACGAAATCCCGCGGTTTTGTGCCCGGTCTAACTTCCTCTAAACGACCGGCGATTTGCGAGACGATCTCCTTGACCGTGGCTTCATCACTTTTGTGAGTTTCCTGCATCCACAAACACAACGGCCGCAGCACGATCTTGGCGTCGTCTGCGGGCAGCAAAGGAATAATTTCCTTCTCACGGTCGCGGTCGCGATAATCCAGCAAGTAGTCTAGGCATTTTTCGTACAAAGCGGCGCGTGCCGGAGGAAGATGGTGATATTCCTTCCACAAGATGGCCATGATTTGCAGCAGCACGGGCGTGCCGGCCATGCGGCGCAGGCCTGCGTTCTCCGCTTTCGCTAGGTAATTCAGCACCGCGGTGGCCAAGTCCTGCGCCTGCGTTTCCGCCTCGAGGAGCCGGGCAGCCGGACTCAAATCCGTATCCTCACGTGCCTCACCGTAGACCGCGGCGAACCATTTTCGCAAAAATATCTTTTGCTGGCCTTCATCCAGATCAAGTACGTCGGCGCGCAAATGATCCGCGTGGAGCTCGATGCCTTCGGAAGTACGATAGCCGGTGTGGCGCGAAGTCACGACAAAATGGGAATTGCCGTAATAATCGGCGGCATTGTCGATCCATTCGCACACCTACTGGCGCAGATGAAGATCGCTGATTTCGTCGAGGCCGTCGAGCATGACCAGCGCGCCGCGCTTCTCCAGCCATTGATCGAACAAAGCCGCGCTCACGGGCCGGTTGCGCCGCGTGGCCCACGCGCTCAGCGCGTCGCTAAACGGTAGCTTGGGATCGACCTTGCGCAACGGCAGCAGAATGGGAATGAGCGGCCGTGGAAGGCCAAGTTTTTCGCGGCCCGCTTGATCCAGGCAGGAGATGGCAAAATATTTCATTAAAGTGGTTTTGCCGGAGCCGGCGTCGCCTGCGATCAACAGCACCCGCTTCTTACGCACGGCGCGGCGCAAGACTTCTTCGCGTGAAAGATGGCGGCCGTCATCTTGTTCCCGAAGGGCGCCAGTCTTGTCTTCGCGCCATGCTTCGGCGAGGCGCAAGGACACGAATACGTCGAGCGTGCGCACGTCCAAGTTCACACGCGATTGAAAGCCGTAGAGCTTGATGGAATCGTGCTCGTTTTTCACCCCGTTCAAGTAGCGGCGCTCGATCTCGTCGTGCGCCTGGATTTCAATTTCATTGTCAAACTCGCGCGCCGCTTCTATTCCCCCTGCTTGGCAGCTTTGGAGAATTTTCTGGCTTTCTTGATCGTTTGCAGGCCGAGCAACGTGGCAATTGCGCCGATAATTGCACCCAGCAGGGCGGTTTGCGCCGGATTTTTTTCGAACCAGGAACTGGAATCCTGAGCTGCGGATTTTGAGGGAGTGGAGATCTTACCTGCCGTATCGCCACTGGTCACCACGACAATCTGGCGTGCGGAGTCAGACAACGGCTGTTGCGTGCCTGAGAATGAGGGGAAGCTCGACCAGAGTAGATAAAAAAGCAGTAAGCGAATGGTGCGGCTTGACATTGTGCGTCCGGGATTTTCGCTATCGTTTGATTTTCAAATACTCCTGCAACGCCAAAGCATTGTTGCGTTTTTCATCCTTTTTGGCATACAGCAAAGTAACGGCGCCTTTACGTGCGTGCTGGCGAATCATATCACACATATCTTTCTTCGTCTGCAATTCTTCAAAATAGCGCTTCTTGAATTCCTGCCAATTCTCGGGATCGTGGCCATACCACTTGCGCAAGGCGTCGCTGGGCGCAATTTCTTTGAGCCACAGATCGACCTTGGCTTTTTCTTTACTCAAGCCACGCGGCCAGAGGCGATCGACGAGCACGCGAAAGCCATCTTGGGCCTCCGGCGAGGCATAAATTCTTTTGGTTGTGATCGGCATTGGAGTTTTTTGTTAGTTCGATTTTGTTTCCCTGACAACTTACTCTGTCCGTAAAGAGTTTTGGGGTCTCAGAATCTTAAAGCCTTTCCGAATACCTCTTTCTGTCATCCCTACGGGATGACAGTTTGGGGTTTTTGGAAGGGTGCTGAGCAATTCAAGGTAGGGGGAATCGCCGAAAATTACAACAATTGAAACGGCTCGTCCGCTTGCGACAGGCGAATGGCAACGATCACGGCGAATATCAAAAACGCTATCGTGCCCAGCCCTCTCAAGATTTCCGGCGGCCCGAAGTTGCCAAAAAGATCGCGGATGGCCAATAGTGCTTGCAGCGAGCCGAAAACACCACTGGCAATGGCGACCCCCTTGCCCAGCAAGATTTTCTTTTTATGGCCCTGTATCTGGTTTTGCTGTTCGGCAACACGCACGAAATTCTTGATCACCGCCAAATAACGTTGCAGCTCGTAGCTGTTGAACACGTAACCGCGCACAACTTGCTCTTTCGGCATCGTCAACTGTTTGCAGATCAGTAGCATCTTGCGTTGTCCGGAGATGAGCAGCGGAATGGCCGCCACGGCCTGCACTTCGCAGCGCTCGCCTTCTCCCTCGATTTCATTCTGCATGGATTCAGGCTTGCGCAAAGCGTGAGCCGATTGCATCATCGCCACCAGTGCGGTGTCCGGTGGCAATGGCTTCTCCAGCCCCCTTTCCATTTCATGAATTTTGCGAAAAAGCCCGCCGTCATTGGTTTCAAACAGAGCCAAATAGTTCAATTCGAAAATATAAACGAGAAAATTCCAGGGTGTTTCGAGGTTCAACGAAGTGGTATTGGCCAAAGCCGATAGAATTGCTGGTTGCTTTTCAATGAATTTACCGAACTCGGATTCCAGTTTTGTCATTTTTCTTAAATCCCCTCTGCGGTTCACAGCTTCGTGTGCGAACGGAGAATTAAAATTGCATCAAATGTCAACTTGACTAGGTCACATCTAGGAACACACTTCAGCTAAAGGATAAACACAAAGAGCACAGCGCGGCGTAGCGCGAAAGGGGCTTTGGCGCCCGCAACCAAAAAAAGACTCACGCAGAGTTTCGCGGAGACTCGCAAAGACTGAAGCACCTGAAATTTGCACTCAGAATGACCTGCAACGAAAAAGGAACCGCAACGAAAGGAGGTTTGTAGGGTTTCATTGTTTTGCTGAAAACCACCGAATTGGAAGCTCCGCATTTTTCAGCGGCATTAACGAAAACCGCGTTTCTAAAAGCTTTTTTCGTTGCGGTTCTCTTTTCGTTGCAAGATTCAGGTAATACAAACTTGCAGAACTTTGCCTTTTTAGCAAAGTTTTGGTAGCAGGCTCTGCCTGCCGATAAGTCTCTGCGAATCTTTGTGAGGCTCTGCGTGAGTCTTTTTTGGTTGCGGGCGCCACAGCCCCTTTTGGGCTACGCCGCGCCGTGGTGCTTCGTGTGCTTCGTCGCTTTGTGTTGCTCTTTTGCTTTCAATGGCGCAAATCTGCGCATAATGTGACCTACTCAATTGAAGGCCTGCGCAAGAGCTCCAAAATGCGATCGGTCACTTCCGCGAACGACGCTGGTTTTTGAAAAATCTCGGCGACGTTGAGCTCCTGGATTTTGTCCGAGAGTTTTTGATCGGTCACGGCGGTCAATACCATTACCGGAACGTTTGCCGCCGTTTTCTGGCCCGGAAGCTCCGCCGCGCGCAGCCGGCGCAACAGCACTTCCCCGGCCTTGCGCGGCTCGACGTTTTGTCCCATCTTCTCGCCCGGCGGTAGCATGATATCCAGCACCACCAAGTCATAGGATTGCTGCTGCAAACGCGCGAGCGCTTCATCACCGTCGAGGGCCAAATCGACTTCACAATCCTGATCCTGCAGTTTCTCGAAATACGGTTTGACGCTCCAGTCCTCGTCGTCCACGAAAAGAATGCGCTTCGACATGAGCCTACACCTCCTTGGGGTTGAACGGGAGCAGGACGAATACCGTGGTTTCGTAACCTTCATAATTCCGAATCTTGCGCGGGTCTTTCATGAAGGGCACGCTCCTGACCCAGATTTTGCCCTTGTGCTGCTCGACGAATTCCCGAGCGATCGTGAGGCCGAGGCCGGTTCCAGGAATGTAACGCGTGCTGTCCAAAACCTCGCTGCGCGCGAAGCCTTGAAAGATGCGCTCGTATTGATTTTCGGGAATGCCCAGGCCGCGATCCAGGATGGCAATTTCGATCTTCCTGCCCACTTCCCGGCCCTTGATCTCGATGTTTTGATGGTCGTGCGAATACTTGACCGCATTGTCCAGAAGATTCGTGAACACCTGCTCCAGCTTGGTTTTGTCATAGAAAACGAAGGGCAATTTTTTGACGCTGTCGAACACGATGATGCGAACGCCGCGTTTTTGCGCGGTTTCAAAAAAGCGGTCGACGCAGAGTTTAATCGTTTTGCTCAGGTACCCTTTCTCGAGATTGATACCCATGGCTTCCAAAGAATGCACCGTGGAAAACAAAGTGTTCGTCATCTGGCGCGTGGCGCGATAGGCTTCTTCATGGACGATGCGCAACGTCGTCGCCATCTGGGCATCCTCGCCGTGTTTTTTCTCGAGGTGATACTTCAATCCGCCGAGCTGGGCGATGATGATATGCAGCGGCGAGCGGAATTCATGACCCGCGTCGGCCAGCTTGAGCCGCAGCTTATCGATGGTGATTTTATGCCGGTCGGCCTCGATGGCCACGGCGATTTGATTGGCGAACCCGGAGAGCACTTTCAAGCTTTCCGCCAGAAAATATTTGTCACCCTTGAGCAAATCCTGGTGATCGGAAAGATCGATTTGCAGCGTGCCGATGACTTTGTCCTGCGCGATCAAGGGCGTGACGTATTGCGATTTGACCTCGGCGACGCGCGTGAGCGTGGCATCGCAGCGGGGATCGTTGCTGCAATCCCCGATCAGCACGTGCTCACCTTGTCTGACCACTTCCGCCAGGACATGATTGCTGTCGAGGTCGATTTTTGTCAGCTCCACGATTTTTTTCCACTTTTCGCCTTCGGCTCTTTGTGCGACGATGGTATGCGACGCTTCTTCCACCAACGCAATCATGCCCTTGGCATATCCGATCTGGCGCAGATTTTCGAAAATTGCGTCGTAAGCCTGTTTGAGCGTGCGGGCGCCCAGGAGCAAAATGGTAGCGCGGTTCAAATGATCGAGCTGCTTTTCCAGCGCCTTGCGGCTGGTCAGGTTTTTTCCAACGCTGATGGTTTTGAGAATGCGATTCTCGTCGTCCCTCTGCAGCACGGAAGTGGAGAGACTAATGGGGACGGGAAAACCGTTCTTGTGCAGAAACGAAGTCTCGAAATCCAAAACTTCGCCGTTGTTTTCGCGTAGCGCTTCGCGCAGGCGCGACAATTGGTCGCCAAACAATGTGCGCGCATCTTTTGCCACCAGCTCCTTCGTTGTAAAATTGTAGCCAAACATTTCGTGCGCGACTTGATTCGCCATAGCGATGTACCATACCCGCCTGCCGTTTTCAAACGTGTTTTCGGTTACAATAAGTGGATCCGGTATGTCGGTGATCACGCTTTTGAGAAAAGCTTCGTTCTTGTGGAGTTGCTCTATAAGGCGAGAGTTCTTGATGGCGATGGCGGCGTGTGAGGCGAAGGTCTCCATGATTTTTTTCTCGATATTCGAGAACTTCTGCGGAGTGCGATAATTCAAGAACATTAAGCCCACCATCTCGTGCTCGACTTTTAACACGATGGCCGCCATGGACTCAATCCGTTCCCGCTCATGGAAACGTTGTGGGGCCATGCCCTCATGCTCGTGTTTTTTGACTTCGATCATCAAAGGGTGGCGATTTATGTCTTTTTCGATGTAGAGAGATTCGCCGTTTTGGATGACCAGCTCCGCAAAAGAATGACCGGTGAACACGAAGGTTTCGACGTATTCTTCGCGCACCAGCAATTCACCGGCATAAATTGGCGGCGGCAGGAGGCGGCCGGCAGTTTGATCGTATTGAAACAAAGTCACCGGATCGGCAAGCAATACTTCCAGAGCGCTGTGTGTGATGTTCGCCAAAATCGCCTTGAGATCCAACGAAGAGGTGATGTTCTGGCCGATGCGGTTGAAATGATCGATGAGCTTGGCGTTTTGAATGGCCACGCCGGCCTGCACGGCGAGGGCTTTCAAATAGTCGATTTCCTGCTCGAAAAACGTGTGCGGCCGGCGGGAATAAACGTCGAGCACGGCGAAAACTTCGTTGCCGAAAAAAATGGGAATGCATACCAGCCATTTGGGCCTCACGTGCGCGATCATTTCCGGATACACGTACTGCTGGTTGGTGCTCACGTTCTCAATGACGGCCACGTCCCGCCGGGCGATGACCTCGCTGATGAGGCCCAGGCCGGAGGGGATTTTGAGGTTCCTGGCCTTGAACCTTTCAAAGCCCACGCAGGCACGCAACAAGAAACCGCCGTTGCCGTCCTTCTCCCACAACGCCACGGCGTTGGTGCCCACGAAATCCGCGGCGCTGCGCACCACGGTGCTGTAGATCTCGTTGAGATCGTGAATCGTGCGAAACGCCTGTCCCAGAGCCTGAAATGCCTGATCGAGCTTTTGCTTTTGGAAGATCAGGGCCAGATGCCCGGCCAGCACTTCCAGGTTTTTCTGGTCTTCTTCGCGAAAATTGGCTTTGTGCCGCGAGTCGACGCTGAGCACGCCAATGATCTGGCTCTGATAACGCAATGGCACCAGCACCTTCGACTTGATGCGATGATCGCCCCTGATTTTGGTGCGGGGATCGGCGTTGACGTCGTCCACGATCTCGCTTTGCCCGCGCCGCACGACGGCGCCGGCAATGCCTTCGTGCAGGGAGCCGATGCGAAAGCGTAAAATGTTATCCACGCGGCGGCGATAGCCGTATACCGGATGAAAACGCATGCGTTCATAGTCGACGAACGCAATGGAACCGAAATCGCCGCGCACCAGCGTTGCGCTCTTTTGCAACACCCACGGGATCATTTTGTCCAGCGCGTGGAAAGATTGGGTTTTGAGAATGATCTCTTCGATCAGATTTCTTTGCCGCTGCTCCTTGGCTTCGCGCTGTTCGGCGTTGTGCAGGGCAAACGCGGTCCAGTCGGCCAAAATCGTGAGCAGATTGATCTCGTCTTCGCTGAAATCATGATGATGCCCGGTGTAGATATTGAGGGTACCCCAAACGTGTTCGTGATGCCGCAACGGGATGCTCGCCATGGCGCACAATTGCTCGATGATTGCAATTCCGGGATAGCGATAGGCGGGTTCGCGGTGGATTACCGGCACGATCCGCGGCTCGCCGGTGGCCACCACCTGACCGGTGATGCCCTCGCCCACCGCCAGGCTGAACAGTTTTTGATGCTCCGCGCTCAGGCCGTGCGCCGCCGCCATGAACAACCGCCTTGGATTTTCCTCGTCGCGCAGAATCACCGCGCACATTTCGAAGCCGAGGTGCGTGACCACATCATCGACCAGTTTTTGCAAGATCTCATGCAGATCGGAGCACTTCGCTAACAGGTCGCTGAAGTTTCTGACTAAGCGAAGCCCGTTCGGCGGCGTGGGCACCACGCCATTGGCCATCATGCTAAACATGCTTGCCTCTCCTGCCTCACTGTCTGCAACCTTGTATTGATTGTTCGATAAAAATGCCATTCCGGGGGAGCGCGGGCTGGCCTGTTCAAACTGTTACATGCGCGTAATTTGATAAAATTCTTGCCGATGAAGCTTGCATTTCAATTCATTCTTTAAGATTTTCATTCCGCGCTGTACCAGAGCGGTAGGTATTTAAATGCGCCATAATAGTTTGCCTTATACCCTGACTCTTGAAGGATTCTAGTTGAACGTTTTGACGAGACGGAGTCTCTTGGATGAACATCATTACACCAACAAATGAGCAAGGAAAAGCGTTTGAAAACCCAGGGACGTTCAAACAGCAGCCTCCAGCCAGTGAGAAACAAATCGATCGGTCCGAGAGAATCAGACTATCCTGCCCTACGCTTCCCAAAAGCATTTCCGAAATTCAAGACGAGCTTAGCGACTTGTTGCAGTCGCGCTGGCTTTCGAATTTTGGAAAATATGCTACACAACTAGAAAAGCGCCTCGAGGGCTTTCTTGGCGTCAAGTATGTTCGCACGGTTCCGAATGCGACGACTGGTTTGATGATTCTCCTGGCGACCTTACCCAAAAATACTGAAGTCTTGGTGCCCAGCTTTACTTTTCCGGTGACCGGGCATGCGATTGTGCACGCACGTTTGCGGCCTAGATTCGTTGATGTCGACCCGGAAACTTTTAACATTTCCGTCGAAGATGCCGCCGCCAAGATTTCACCAGAGACTTCCGCGATTTTAGCAGTTCATACATTTGGAAATCCCTGCCGTATAGCAGAGCTCCAGGCGCTTGCTGAGCGATATCACCTGAAGTTGTTTTTTGACTCAGCTCCGGCACTAGGTTCGAAATGTCACGGTAAGCTATTGGGTTCGTTTGGCGATGCTGAAGTTTTCAGCATGAGTGGCACCAAGATCGTCACCGCAGGCGAAGGCGGTTTTATTGCGACGAATGATGAAAGATTAGTACTCGATATCGATTGTTTGCGAAACTACGGTATAAATACCAATCAAAGGAATTGCCGTCTCATCGGCTATAATGGCAAATTGAGTGAATTGAATGCCGTTCTGGCCTTGAAGTCTCTTGACCGGCTGAATGAAAATATCTTGCGTCGCCATCAAATTGCGGCAATTTACAAAACCCGGTTGTGTAGGATTCCCGGACTCACTTTTCAAATGAGTATGCCATACAATGAAATAAACAACTGGACCTTTGCAGTACAGATGCATCCTGAACAATTTGGGGCTAATGCAGATGACTGCCAGGATTTTTTAGCGACCCGGAACATCGATACCAAAAGATATTATCACCCCGCACTCCATCAAGCCGGGGCTTATCGCGCATTCGATGGTGAGGTGTTACCACAAAGCGAGTGCTTGGCTAATCACGTTCTTTGTTTGCCCGTGCACTCTGATCTTACAGATGGGCAGGTTGAAAAAGTTTGCAAAACAATCATCGACTTTCAAGAAGAATCCAAAAAGCTATGGCAAAATAGTTCTTCGGCAAAACTAGCGCAAATGGCTTTGCAAAATCCAAGCCTGCTTCATCCTAATTTACGTCTTATCGAAAATGAGAAAAGTGCTAGCCCCTTACCTATAATGATCGATTAATAAGGACCAAAATTTGGTGAGCACTAGAATATTGAACAGATTGATTACTGCAAGTGCGAAAATCATAAGATGCTTGCCACGCACTTTTCCCAGGACTGGCTTGAAGGACAAAGTTTGTATTCCCATCATTTTCTGCAGCTCATTTGCATAGAGATAATAAACAAATGAATCATTCGTATCTTTAAGTGTCATCAAACTAACGATTAGAACTAGCACGCTGCCGAATACTGCGATAACAAGGCTTTCAATTGGCTTCAATTGGAATTGATACAAAGCAAGCAAGAAAGCTCCTTCAATGATCGAGATCGTTTTGAAACGCGACCAACGCAGGTCGTCTTGGTACCTCATGTTCTCACAGGCTTGCTGATAGACGATCCGGGTGTTTTCAACCTCACTCGTACCTTCAAGCATGGCGCCCTCCAGATTTTGCCGCTCTGATAACGATTGAAACTCGAATCAAAACATTCCAATCCTTTTGGTGCATGATTTTCACTGCGCTCTCAAATCTGATAACACTGCAGGAATATGGTTGAAAGCCAGCTTTTCCGGAGGTTTGCTTAATGTAAACCATTGCACGTCAGCAATTTCTTCTTGCTGATGAATCGCACCCTCGCCCGGGGTACAATAATAATAGAGCACCACCACGGGAGTGTTTTCGGGCCCGTAAGTATCCGGATAAGCATTCCATAATCTCAAAATATTGATCTCAATCTGTAGTTCCTCCCGCACTTCACGCCGCAGTCCCGCTTCAGGCGATTCTCCAGCTTCCAAAAATCCCCCGGGAAAATCCCAGTAATGCTTGAAAGGTTCATGCGCGCGCTGGACGAACAAAATTTCATTGCGGCGATGAATGATCGCACTCACGCAGGCTCTCGGGTTATTGTAGTGTACAAAGTTACAATTCTGACAACGGGCTTTTTCCTTTTTTTTATTCGACGGAATCTGCAGAGCATGCCCGCACCATGGGCAGAAGCGATATTCCATGATGAAACTCCACTGCTCTAGGTGAAAAATTGTTACTTGGTTGGTTGTCGCTGCATCTGATATCTGGCGTAATTTTTTTACGATGTATTATTGCTGCCGGCCAGGTTTGATGCAAAATTGAGGCAGTGGCCCCTTCGGGAGCCGGGCGTTCACTGCAGCACGGTGCCTGAAGGCACTATTACGAACATCATTCATATTCGCTGCCATTGCAACAATCGGTTTTGCATCTTTCTGATCTTCCCTTCCCGCTCCAGCCAATCCAAATGCCCCTGCACCTCCGACAACCCCAAAAACCAGTCGATATCGCCAGCCAAAACGGGAAACACCGCTTGCGTCAATTCCCATAAAGTCAGAGCGCGATCCTCCAAAATCTCATAGATCTTTTGCGCGCGCAGATGATGAAAAGCGATACGCTCCCGCACCAGATCGCTAAAATTCGAAATCGTTTCACCGTGTCCCGGCAACGCCAATTTCGGATCCAACCCGGCCATTCTTTGCAAGTGATGGAGATATTCGACCAGCCTTTGGGGTCGCGGTTGGCGTGCGTCGACCGGCGGTTCCATTATCGCGTTCGAAGATACGTCGCGCAGCAAGTGATCGTTGCACAGCAGTGTCCGGCTTTCCGGCTGCCACAAACAAATCAATCCGCCGGCGTGGCCGGGTGTATGAAAAACCTTCCAGGTTCGATTTGCAAAAAATATCTTGTCCTCTTCTGCGAGACAGTGCACACGGCCCCGGAAAGAATGGGCAAACCTCACGATCTCTTTGCGCAATCGATCGATTGCAATGATGGCCTCCTCGGGCACACCATTCTCTTTATAAAAGCGGTAATAAAAATCGGCGTCCGCTTCAAAGCTCTCTTCAAACTCGCTTAGCCAGGGTAAATTGTGGGCATGCGTAAAGACTTTGGCATCCGAGCGGTGCACGATCTCTGCCGCCAACCCGATGTGATCGACGTGATGATGCGTAAGAATGAGTTGTCGCAAATCTTCGATCCGATAGCCGTGCTGCGCCAACCCTTTTTCCAAAGCCCATTGCGCCGGGCCGTATTTCGGGCCGGCGTCGATCAGCGTGAGTGGCTCGCCTTCGGCCAAATAAACGTTCACCGGTCCGATCGGGAACGGCGTCGGCAGCGGCAGAAGGTGCAACTCCGGTAGCATCATCTTCTTCAACACCGTTCATCATTCACCGTTCACAATTCATCGCTCATCGTTCGCCATTTATCAAAACCCTGCAAAAGGATAAGTGAGATTTGTATCTAAAACAATCTTTTTTTCGGGGAGGCATTGGGCAGTGGTGGCTTGTGAACGATGAATGGGCAATTGTGAATGGTGAATTGTGAATGGTGAACGATCAATGATCAACGATGCACAAACGACCAACAACCACACACCCACTTTCCCCTTGCACTTCAAACCCCGAATCTTTAAGTTGCAAATCATGTATAATGATGTTTTATGAGCCGTTCTTATCAACCCAAAACACTGGTGCCGGATTGCCGCCTGTTCACCGGTTACAAACCCTGTGTGCCGTTCAAATTATGCGAAGGCTGTCAGGATCGCATTCCCATGGGCACGCGAATTTTGATCGTCAATCTCGACGCGCTCGGCACGGTGCTCGCAACCACGGCGCAATTGCCGGCAATCAAACGAACTCACCCCAATAGCCACGTTACCTGGATCACGCGCGGTAATGCGCTGCCGCTGTTGCAGAACAATCCTCTCATCGATCATCTGGTCGAGTGGAACGATGAGAATCGCATGATGTTGCTGCAGCAGCATTTTGAAATTGTGCTGAACGCGGACAAGAGCAGACCTGCAGCAGCGTTCATGAATGCCGTGCAAGCAGAAAATAAGCGCGGCTTTGGATTGAACGACAACGGCGCCATCATTCCACTCAATGCCGGCGCGGAGTACTGCTTTCGTCTGGGGGTTGACGATCATTTCAAATTTCGCGTCAATCGCCGCAGCGGCAATGACATTCTCGCCGAAGCATGGGAACTCGATTATCGTCGGGATGAATACGTTCTGGTATTGACCGAAGCCGAGCTGGCCAGTTGCGAACGCTGGCGCAGCGAGCTCGGCTTGTCACGAGAAGACTGGGTGATCGGTTTCAACACCGGCTGTTCGCAACTCTTTTCCTTGAAGAAACTCGAAATTGAAACGCAGGTCGAGGCCATCCGACAGCTTGCAGAGATATATCCAAACGCGAACTTCATTTTGCTCGGCGGCCGCGAAGATACTGAACGCAATCAACGTATTGTGGAACTAACGGGCGGCATGGCCATTCCCGCACCGACGACTCTGGGCCTGCGCGAGGGCATTTTTTTAGAAAATCTGGCTGACGTTGTGGTTAGCGGTGATTCGCTTGGCATGCACATTGCGATCGGATTGAAAAAACACGTGGTCGCGTGGTTCGGCCTTTCCTGCGCGGCGGAAATCGATTTGTACGATCGCGGCGTGAAAATCATTCGCGACTTGCCCTGCGCGCCATGCTGGAAAAAAGTTTGCGACATGCCGCATGGTCCGATTTGTGTGACGGAATTCAAGCCGGAGTGGATTGTAGCAGCGGTGAAAAAATTTGCTGCAATGGACAGCAAAGAATCGCGGTGGCATCCTATAATATCATCAACACATGAGATGGTAATGTAAAACCAACGGGGGCGTCAACGTGTATATCGAAGGGGTTATTATTCCAAGCAATTTCGAAGAAAAAATCTGGAGAAAGCATGGCGTTGCCAAGAATAAAGTCAAACACTAAAACGTCAAACACAAGGACCGCCAGACTCAAAGTTCGCGACCCTATTCCCACACATTTCGAAAGCCTTGAGGCAGCGGCAGAGTTTTGGGATGCACATGATTTGACGGATTATCTTGATGAATTCCTCGAAGTCAAAAACGTAACCGTCGATCTCACCTCCAAGCAACTACGACTTGAAGAAGAGCTGGCTAAAAAAATCGCGCAGGTCGCGCGTCGACGCGGAGTTTCATCTGAAACCCTCATCAATCTGTGGCTGCAGCAAAAGCTCATGGAAAACTCCAAACGCGTAAAGCGAAACAGGAAAGCTTCAGACCGCATTGCCGCTTCGAGATGAATACTTTTACTCTTGACATGCCGGCACCCACAACCCTCGCTCGCCGGGAAACGGGGGGACTGCTGAACACGCCTCGCTTGTCGGCGATCATCATCACCAAAAACGAAGCGCACAATCTGTCCGATTGCCTGGCGGCGCTGAATTGGGTGCATGAAATCGTGGTGGTCGATGCCGAGAGCGATGACGGCACCGCCGAGGTGGCGCGGGCATTCACTGATAAAGTTTTTGTGCGGCCGTGGCCCGGTTATGCGCAGGCCAAGAATTTCGCATTGGCGCAATGTACCGCTGACTGGGTTTTGTGGATCGACGCTGACGAGCGCGTGACCCCCGTGCTGCGTGAAGAGATTTGTGAGCTGCTTGCCAAGCAGCCTGGGCATGACGGCTACGAGATTCCTCGACTCGCCAATTTTCTGGGGAAATGGATTATGCACGGTGGCTGGTATCCTGGCTATGTGCTGCGTTTGTTTCGCCGGGAAAGTGGGAGTTTCAATGAACGCGCGGTGCACGAAGGCGTGCAATTGAATGGTAAAGCGGGACAATTGCAGAATCATTTGCTGCATTACACTGATCCGAATCTCGCGCACTATCTCGAAAAATTCAATCGCTACACTTCGCTTGCGGCTGAGGAGTTGCAAAGACAAGGCCGGAAATTTCATTGGTGGGACTTGTTGCTGCGACCGCCCTGGTTCTTTCTGCGCATGTATGTATTCAAAACCGGTTTCTTGGATGGCATGGCCGGTTTCATTTTAGCGCGCTTGTCGGCTGCCTATGTTTTCGCGAAGTACGCGAAGCTATGGGAAAAGCAAAAAAATTAAGTGTTGCAGTAAAGGAGTGATTGTTATGGCACCTTCCCTGACAAAAATTCTGTCCGCGCTTTCTCATGAAGAGCAGTTGGAGCTTGAGAAATATGCTACATTTCTGATGTTGCGCAGAAAAATGTCGGCAGAACAACTTCTCACTGATGATATCTCGAGTGCAGAATTAACAAAGTTGGCCGCGGCGGGGGGGGGATTTGAGTGGCTGGCTAATGAGCCTGACATTTACAACGAATTCGATGGGGAGTCTGTAACATGGCCGCAAAAACCATAACCCGTGGCAGTGTGGTGTTGATCCGTTATCCTTTCACGGATCTTTCGGGCACAAAACTACGCCCTGCCGTTATCGTAACTCCCAACGATCTTATTCCGTTGTTAGATGATATCTTGTGCGCATTCGTGACAACGGTGATACCGGATAGAGCTTTGGCAACCGATTTGACCATTCATTCGACCGATCAAGATTTTCCGTCAACCGGCTTGAGAGGCACTTCGGTCATTCGTGCTCATAAGCTCGCCCTCTTGCATCATTCATTGGTACAACGGCATCTTGGCCAGATGAGCAAACGATTGTTGAAAGAGCTGGATCAGTACCTCAAAAAAGCGGTTGGAATCAAGAACTAATGCTGGTCCATGGTCTTACCGAGAAATTCTTTTCCGGCTCGCGCCGGGCGCTGGCAAAGATCATTACCGCTGTTGAAAACGATCAAACCAATGCTCAGGAGCTTTTGGACGCAATTTATTCCAAAGTCGGACGCGCATATCGTCTTGGCATCACCGGCCCGCCAGGCGCGGGCAAGTCTTCCTTGGTGGACGAGCTGACAAAACTGCTGCGCAAAAACGGGCATACCATCGGCATTGTGGCCGTCGATCCGACCAGCCCTTTCACCGGAGGCGCTTTACTGGGTGATCGCGTGCGCATGAATGACCTGGCCACCGATCCCGGCGTGTTCATTCGCAGCATGGCCACGCGCGGCTCGCTCGGCGGCCTCTCGCACAAAGCGCGCGAAGCCGGCGACGTGCTTGATGCCTTCGGCAAAGATTTCGTGATTTATGAAACCGTGGGCGTCGGACAATCTGAGCTGGACATCGTGGAAGCAGCGGATACGGTAATCGTCGTGTTGGTGCCGGAGAGTGGTGACGCCGTGCAGGCGATGAAAGCGGGATTGATGGAGATCGCCGATATCTTTGTGATGAACAAATCCGACCGCGAAGGCGCCGGCCGCGCACTCAGCGAGCTGCAGGCGATCTTGCATTTGCGTCCGCAGGCGGCGTGGCATCCGCCCGTGCTATCTACCATTGCGTCGCAGGGCAAAGGCCTGGATGAACTATGGGAACAGGTTTGCAGCCATCGCGCGTTCAATGATAAGGATGGCCGCCTGCAAGAAAAACGCCGCGATCGTACAGAAAAAACTATCCGCGACCTGGTAAGCCGGCAACTGAAGAAGGAGTTTTGGGATGAGGAGGCGCAGCGCATTTTACGGGAGAATCTGGCGAACGTGCAGAACAGCCGGCTCTCGCCATATCATGTAGTGGAGGAATTGATGAAGAAGTATCGCGCGTCGATCCACCCTATGCACGAGCCACAATCACTTAAGTTGAAGTGACCTACGGATCACGTTTTGATTGATCAAATCGTGTTTGTGAAGATTGGAACGGAGTTTTTCAGCAGTCTGCTAGCTGGCATCCACAAAACGCGGAGCTGACCATGTATCTCGATCAACCCCCCGATGGTTCCGAGCGCGAGCGCTGGGAAAAGGAAACACGCCCGCAGTTCAAAGACCGCCCGGGCAAATTCATGACGACTTCGAGCGTGCCGATCGAGGACCTGTATGGGCCGGAATCCCTGGAGCACATCGATTTCAAACGTGACATCGGCTATCCCGGCGAATATCCCTATACCCGCGGGGTGCACGCGAATATGTATCGCGGCCGCTTGTGGACGATGCGGCAGTTCGCGGGATTCGGTACCGCCGCAGACACGAACGCGCGCTTCAAATATTTGCTCGAGCACGGACAAACCGGCTTGTCCACGGCGTTCGATTTGCCCACGTTGATGGGCCGCGACTCCGACGACCCGCTTTCCGATGGTGAAGTAGGGGTGTGCGGTGTGGCCATCTCTTCGCTGCGCGACATGGAAACGTTGTTTGCCGGCATTCCCCTGGATAAAGTCAGCACCTCGATGACGATCAATTCGCCCGCAGCGGTGTTGCTCGCGTTTTATATTTGCGTGGCGGAAAAGCAGGGTGTGCCGCCGCACAAGCTGCAGGGCACGTTGCAGAACGACATTCTCAAAGAGTATATCGCGCAAAAGGAATTCATTTTTCCGCCCGAGCCCTCGATGAAACTGGTGGTGGATACCATCCAGTTTTGCACCAAACACGTACCGGAATGGAATACGATCAGTATCAGCGGGTATCACATTCGCGAAGCCGGCAGCACGGCAGTACAGGAATTGGCGTTTACGCTCGCTGACGGCTTTGCCTACGTCGAAGCGGCGATGAAAGCGGGATTGAACGTCGACGATTTCGCGCCGCGGCTGTCCTTCTTCTTTAATTCCCATCTGGATTTTTTCGAAGAAATCGCCAAATTTCGCGCCGCGCGCAGAATCTATGCCCGCCATATGCGTGAGAAATACGGCGCACGTGACGAGCGATCGTGGAAACTGCGCTTCCATACGCAAACCGCGGGCTGCTCGTTGACCGGCCAACAGCCTATGAACAACATCATCCGCACCGCTCTCGAAGGGCTCGCCGGCGTGCTCGGCGGCACGCAGTCGTTGCACACGAATTCATTGGATGAAACCTGGGCGCTGCCCACGGAGCAGGCGGCGAAGATCGCGTTGCGCACGCAGCAGATCATCGCGCACGAAACCGGCGTGATCAATTCGGTCGATCCGCTGGGCGGCTCGTATTTTGTCGAGCATCTCACTTCACAGATGGAGCATGGGGCCGAAGAATACTTTGAAAAAATCGATGCGCTCGGCGGCGTGATTCCGGCGATCAAACAGGGGTTTTTTCAACGCGAAATTGCCGCCGCTGCCCGTAAATATCAGGAAGAAATCGAAAAGAAAGAACGTCTCATCGTCGGCATCAACGCGTATGCCGAACCCGATGAGAAGCTCGACATTCCGATTCTGAAAATCGATCAAAAAGTGGAAAAAGAGCAACAGCGCAATCTCGCCAAGCTGCGCGCGGAGCGCGATCATACCAAAGTGCGGCAAACCTTGGCACAGCTCAAAGCTGTGGCGCAGGAAAATCGCAACATCATGCCCGCGCTCGTCGATTGCAGTCGCGCCTATTGCACGCTCGGCGAGATCATCAATGAGCTGAAGGGGGTGTACGGTACGTGGCGCGAGGAGCCGGTTTTTTAGTGAGCTTTACATATTGATTCAATCCCGCTTGCACTCGTATTCCTGCTCTTCCTCTTACTCGTACTCCTACTCTCACTCTTACTCGCTGCAGGGAGCCGAAAAAAGCGAGCAAGAGTACGAGTGAGAGTAAGAGTAGGAGTAAGAGTGAGAGTACGAGGAAGAGCGAAAACAACCCCTGGAGCAACCCAATGCAACGCAAAGTTCGCGTATTGGTGGGCAAGGTTGGCCTCGACGGCCACGATCGCGGCGCGAAGATAATTGCGAGCGCGCTGCGCGACGCCGGCTTCGAGGTGATCTATTCCGGCTTACATCAAACGCCGGAGATGCTGGCCGAGGCGGCGCTGCAGGAGGACGTCGACGTTGTTGGCATTTCTTTGTTGTCGGGCGCGCACATGACGCTGATGCCACGCGTCATTGAGCTGCTGAGAAAAAATGAAATGGAAGACGTGTTGGTGCTCGCGGGTGGTACGATTCCGCCCGACGACGCCACCGAGCTCGAGCATCAGGGCGTGAGCCGGGTTTTTGGCCCGGGCACGGACACGCGTGACATCGTCGAATTCATCCGTCATTGGAATGCGACAAGACGATTTGAACAGGCACAATAGTCCTTTGGAAGGAATTTGGCGAGCTGAAACTGGACGCTTTTTGCAATAGCCAGGCATCGGCAATTGTTCGATCTTCGGGCTGTTTTTATCCAGTTCCCTCCTCGCCCCGCGCCTCATCCCAGGTCAAGCCAAACCGTGCGAGATATTTGCGCAAGCGGTCGGCGTCGTTGACGTTTTGCTTGCGTTGCCTCGAAATCGAGAACAGCTTACGGCCGGCTTCGGAAAGACTCGGATATTTCCGGCAGATTTTGAGGACCCCTGCCAGTTGGATTTGATCGAAATGATCGAGCTCACGCACCTTTTCTCGCCCCAGAATCTTTAACAACTATCCTAAATCATCTTCATTTGGGGTGGCAATGGTCTGCCACGCGGCTTGCAAATGGCGGATTTCCTCTTTCACGATTTCGAGCGTGATGCGGCCGCCAGGTGCGAGTGTCGCCATACGTGTCACACTCGCGTTCAGATCCCGGAAATTCGCGCGCCATACCTCGGTTTCCGGTGAAACGGATCGTATGTCTTCTGTAATTTGCTGGGCGAGGCGTGCAGATTTTTGCTCGCACAGCAAATCGAGACGTCGAATCAGCAAATCTTCCTGTTGGCACAGGGCGACAGTCGGGCGCCAATGCTGCCATCGGGCTGCGCCGTCGCCGCGGTCCAATCTTGAGCCGACCAACCCGAGCACGACCATGGATTTTGGCTTCATAGATTTTATTCTAATCATTTATCCTATAGTATACAAAACATAAGCCGCGCACCTGGCAAAAGCAAGCGGGTTTTACGAAGATCCATAAAAACACACTTAGAATGGGGAGCAAACGGCGATTGCCTTGGTGGCACAGGCTTTGTCTCTATTGAGAACTGATGCAAGGTTGATTTCATAATCTTCAGAACATGTGCAGGCTATCACAATCGTAAATCGATCCGTATCAGTCTTTTTTATGTTCGCAACTTGTTTTATCTTCATGGCAGGAGGCTTTTATGTCCGCAACTGAAAACACCATTACCTCGAGCATGATTCCTACCGGTGAGGCCACGGCGATATTGCCGGCGCAAGATAGCAAAGGCCGCCCCATCACCGTGATCGGCACGGAAGCCATTCGCAACGGCTTCGACGCTACTTGTTTGCAGCAGGCTTTGAACTCGCGCTCCGCGCCGGGCGTGACCGATCTCATTCTCAATCCCGATGCGCACGCGGGCTATGGCGCGCCGGTGGGCTGTGTTTTGATTTCGCCGACGCATGTTTATCCTGGTCCGGTGGGCGTCGACATCAAATGCTCGATGAGCCTGTTGCAGCTCGATTTACCGGCGGTCGAAATTGCTGATCGGCGCCTGCGCCGCGCGCTGATCAATGCCGTATCGGAACGCATTCCTACGGGCGCAGGCAAAGGCCAGCGTTCCGTGAAGAAATCGCGCCAGGTTTCACCGGAGCTGGGGCGGCAATTGGCCTGCTCTGGCGCTGCACCGGTGATTTGCGAAGCATTGGGAATCCCTGTAAGCTGGGCGGAGCGTTGTGAAGATGCCTTTCACACCGGCCACGATGATACCCATGATGCACTGCACCAGCGTCTCGACAAAATGATCGTACAGGGCAGATTTCCCAAGTTTGACGAGAAAACTCGACAGCTTGGCTCTTATGGCAGCGGCAATCATTTCGGCGAATGCGAGATGGTCGAAGTGCTAGACCATCCCCGGGCGCACAAGGCGGCGCGTACGTTCGGCTTACGCCACGGGTGCACGGCTTTTCTCTCGCATTGCGGCTCACGCGGTTTCGGTTTTCACCTGGCCAAAGAACAATTTCGCATGTTGGAAGAAAAGTTCCGTACGTGGAACATTCCGTTTCCCGGCAGCGATCGTGAATTGGTTTATGCGCCGCTGGGTACGCCCGAGGGTGATGCTTATCTCGACGACATGGCGCTGGGGGCAAATTTTGCCACACTCAATCATTTGCTCATCAATGCACTGGTGCTCGAGGCTTTTCAAGAGATCGTGCCGGGGGTCAAAGGCGAGCTCGTGTATTTCATCAGTCACAATATCGCGCGCAAAGAGGTTTATCACAACGAAGTAGTTTGGGTGCACCGCAAGGGCGCGACACGCGCGTTTCCGGCGCAACATTTTGCGCTCAAGGGCACGCCGTTTTACGAGATCGGCCATCCGATCTTGTTGCCGGGCAACCCCCAAGCCGGCTCGGTGGTGATGGTGGCTGAAGCAGGCGCGCAGAAAAGCGGCTTCAGCGTCAATCATGGCGCCGGCCGCGCCATGGGCCGCAAGGAAGCGATTCGCCGCCTCGACCAAAAAGCGATCGATAGCACCTTCGAGGCGCAGGATATTCTCACGAACTGCTATAATTATCCGAAAGACGAAGCGCCGGAGGCTTACAAAGATTTCGGTGAAGTGCTGCACTCGGTGGAAGCCGCCGGGCTTGCAAGCACAGTGGCGAGATTAAAAGCGCGCTTTGTGATCAAGGATGCGGATCAAAGCCTGGGTGGGGCGGCGTAAAGAGTATTGTAATTTCAATCCGTTGGACATTTTTTTAATTTTAAGCTGTTCCAAGAAATCATGCTACTGATCGACGGCAGCCACGGTGAAGGCGGTGGCCAGGTTCTGCGTTCGGCGCTTACTCTCTCGCTGGTGACGGGAAAACCCTTCCGCATCGAGAACATTCGCGCGGGCCGGAGAAAGCCTGGCTTGTTGCGACAACACTTGACGGCAGTCGAAGCTGCGGCGCGTATTGGTGCGGCAGAAGTAACAGGCGCAGATACCGGGTCGCGCACACTGACATTCTCGCCGAGCCAGCTTCTGCCGGGAGAATATCACTTTGCCGTGGGCACGGCCGGCAGCACGACCTTGGTGCTGCAAACCGTTCTGCTGCCGTTGGCCATGGCGCCTGCTGCTTCCCGTTTGATTTTGGAGGGCGGCACACATAATCCATATGCCCCGCCGTTTGATTTTCTGCAAAGAGCTTTTCTGCCCATCATCAATTGCATGGGGCCGAAAATCTTTGCCGAGCTGGAACGCCCTGGCTTTTATCCCGCCGGTGGAGGTAAATTGGCCGTGTCCATTGAGCCAGCAGCGAAGCTTTCGCCCGTCAATATAATCGAAAAAGGAAAATCGCTGCATAAAGCAGCGCGTGCACTGATTTGCAATTTGCCGCGCCATATCGCCGACAGGGAGTTGCGCGTCATGGCCGCAAAACTTGCACTGGCACCGGAGCAATTGCAGATAGAAGAGATCGTGGGTGGGTCCGGCCCGGGGAATGTCGTTTTGCTCGAGCTGGCTTATGAAAATCTGGTCGAGGTTTTCACCGGCTTCGGAGAAACGGGTGTGCGCGCCGAAGCGGTGGCAGAAAAGGTGATTGCCGAGGCCAAAGAGTATTTATCGGCGGACGTCGCGGTGGGAAAATACCTTGCCGATCAGCTTCTGTTACCCTTGGCGTGCGCAGGTGAAGGCAGCTTCGCGACATTGCCGCTCACTCGGCATGCGCAGACGAACATTACAATCTTGCGACAGTTTTTGGACGTTGAAATGATTGTCGAGAAACGCGAGGCGAAGCAATATGTCGTGAGGTTTGGCAAGAGTGTGAAATAACAACTGCGCTTCAAGCCAGTCGGCCTTAAGTGGCAATTCAGGAGAATCCCATGCGGTCTCAGAAGTTCGTGGCGATCGGTGGCATCACCAGTACAGAATTCAGCTAGAAAACAAACTAAGCCGATGCCGTGCCCGCTCAACTCGATCAGTTAAACATCTCTTTCGCCGCCGCAATCACCTGCGGCACAATCTCCCGCACTGTTCCATCCACCAACGCGCCGGAGGCATATGGATGTCCTCCGCCGCCAAAGCGTGCCGCCAACCCGTTGATGGCGTATTTGCCCTTCGAGCGGAAGCTGATTTTTGTCTTATTTTCCTTCGTCTCCATGAACATCAAGCTCAATTCCACTCCGGCGATCGTGCGCGGGAAATCGGCAAAACCTTCGGTGTCGAGAATGTCCGTGTTCGTGGCCTTGAGGAGTTCTTGCGTCACCACACTCCACGCCAGGCGGCCGTTTTTCTCGTAGCGCAAATTGTCGAGAATATGTGCGAGCAGCTTCATGCGCTGCGGCGGCTGGTTTTCATAAACCTTTTGATACAGCTCATGCGGTTTCACACCACCGGCGACCAGGGCAGCAGCGACTCGAAATGCGCCGATTGTGGTGTTGGAGAAACGAAAGCCGCCAGTATCCGTCATCACCGCGGTATACAGCGCCTGTGCCACACGGCCTTCGATGCGGCCGCCGAGCTCGATGAGCAATTCATACATCATTTCACCGGTGGAGGACGCGGGCGGGTAAATCACGTCGAGATCCACAAAGGGTTCTTCGCGGGGATGGTGATCGATACAGATCTTGGGAATGGCCAGCGTTTGTATCAAAGTGCCTAGTTCGCGCAGTCGCTTCCAATCGCTGATGTCGAGAATGAAAATCGCGTCGCTCTCGCGTACCAGGTCTGCATGCTCCTGGAGAGAAAAAAGCTCGATTTCGCCGTGCGGATCGAGAAACCCGTAATTGGCAGGCGTGGCGCTGTGATTGAAGAGGCGAGGGGTTTTACCGATCTGGCGCAGGTACTCGGCGAATGCGATTTCCGAGCCAATGCCGTCGCCGTCGGGATTGACGTGGGTCGTGAGGACGAAGTTTTTTCCTCTGGCCAAAATCTCCTGAATGCGCTTGCGCGCGGCCGGCGTGATCATCATTCCTAGTGCCCTCAAAAAAATTGGTGATTGGAATATTGGCTGCTTGTGGCTCCAACAGTCACCTTCCAATCCTCCACCAATCCTTGGTTATGGCTTGATTTGAACTTTACGAAAACCCGTGTTGCCGTTTTTGTCCGTGATTTTCAACGCCAGAACTTTTCCGCGAGAATCTTGCGGCAAAACCAGGCGATAGCTTTCTTCCTTTTGATCTGAAACCTGATCGGCGGGATAGGCAAGCTCCCAATCTCCGGCATCAATAGAATAACGCGCTTCATGCAGTGGGGTGAGACGGTCATGCGCGGAGAAACTCGCCACGTCTTTTTGATTCTCGACTTTTATTTGAACCTCGCCGATTTCCGGCGGGGTATTGTCGATCACGAAGACCTCGCTGATTCTCTCGTTTTGCTGTGCCAACTGCGCCGGATTGCTCGGTCGATCCGAGGCCGTCAAGCGCACTTGATATTCGCCATCCGGCAAAGCCTGACTATCGAACGTGTACACCAGGCCGCCGTAGTTCTTGACGAGCTCGCGCCAGCCCGGCTCGCCCACCGCACGAATTTCGACGCGAAATTCCATACGATCATTGTTGTCATCATAAATTTGCCAAGCCAGGGATTGCGCGCCTTTTTGCGTCGTTTTCCTGCCGGCGGGCGCCTGCGGGATGCTGGCGCTGCCATTATTACCCTCGGCCTGCTCGCTCGCGTGATTCGAAGCGTTTTCCTTGGCATCCGGAAAGGATTCGCCCGGCTCGAAAATCTTGATCAGCGAGATTTGGGGCTTCACGTTTTTCTGCAAGTAGGAAATCTGAACACGCCTGGCCATGGCCTCACGTCCGGATAGTTTTACCTTCCATTGCAGATAGCGCGACGGGGCAGAGGCAATCATGCCGCCGGAAGAAGCGGGTTGGGCGGCCGCCCAAGCATTCCACGTCTGGTCGGGCTTGCCGGTATTACCGCTGCGCGTGAAAAACTCCACCGTCCCCGAGCTCTCCCAATTCAGCGCACCCCAATGCGAGGGGACATTGGCATCCAGCACTTCGGAAATGTACTCGCCGCTCACTCGCTCTCCCGCGCCCAGCAAGTTGACGGTGCCGGGATTGGCGGTGGTCAGGTAAATCGCCTGTGCAGCGGTTTGGAGAAATGAGGTGATTTGACTCGGCTCGGCTTGCCAAAGCAGCGTCGAGGTTTCATCTTCCTCCAGGCGATAGATTTTGCCCTTGTCACCCGTGCCGATCAGAAGTCTTGGCGCCGCACCCTCGAGCAGTTGCAATGCATGCACGCGCTCAGAGGCGGAGTTCCATACCGTTTTTGCCAGGCCGATATCTTCGATGCGATAAACTGCGCCCGCGCCACCGGTTGAAGCAGCGACCCCGGGCGCGGGCTCGGGCAGGTCTGCACTTTCGTCGCCGGCGTTGATCACAATCACATTTTCACCCTCCTCACCTTCTTGCGATTCGCCAACGTTGGCTGTGGTCGGAGCGGGACCGGAGGGAGGGCCGGGATAAACCGGAAAAAGAGTCCCGCTGCCAGCAGCAGCAGCATACACTGCACCCGAGGGCGACAAGATGATTCGATGAATTTCATCGAGCGGAGCATCGTACATTACACTGACACGGCCATCGAGCGACAATCGATAAACGTAGCCATTCCCGCTCGAGCCGGCATAGAGCACATTGTTGCGCCCATCCCAGCTGAGAGAGCGAATGTGCTTTTCTTCGCTTTCGAAAAGCACCTTGCCTGCGCCCGTGGGTTGGACTTGATAGATGCGCGCCGGCTCTCCTGTCGCGACGAATAAAACGCCCTCTTTGCCCGACGCCAGAGCCCAAATGTATTTCGCCTCGGGCTTGAAAAACCGTTGTGCCTTTTGACCTGCGCTGCGGCGATAGACCTGACCGCTCGGCGAAGTGGCGATGAGCAGATCACGGTCTTGATGCGCGAGCGCGAACACGGCAACTTCTTCGCCGCTGAACACGGTATCCACGCGTTGCGCCTGCACGTGCAGGGCCAAAGCCGGATTGCCGCCGCCAACGAAGATTTCTCCGCGTGCCTCCACTGCGCACCAGAGGTATGGAACGGTGGCCCGGAACAATTCCTGCGTCGCGGGCGCGAGCTTGAGTCGGCCCAAGGCGTCGATCAATACGCCTTGCGCCTGCCCGCGTCCCAGTTGTTCCTGCGTGAAATAGGTCTTGAATTGCGGAGACGCGGCCAGCATCGCAAAAGCCAATACGATTACCACGATCAAACGACTTCTTTGAATCTGCATACTCCGTCCGGTTGAGGTCAAAAAGCCATTTCGAGAACCGTCCACCGCTCGCATCTCAGCGCAAGCGTATGCGGATCGTTTGCGTTCCGGAAACAGCATAGGGCAGGGAAGAATTACTCTTTTTTATAGAAGATTCTGGGATGTCGATTTTGTGACTTGCTTCCACCAAAACTTGTTCGCGCGCCGGGAAGGCATGCCCTTTGGCACTCTGCGACTGCAAGATCGCATAAGCCGTCGGCGGCAATGACGCCAGTTCTTGCCCTTCGATCACCACGCCGCGATCCGGTGCGCGCAATTGAAAGTAAAGCATGTCATTTCGTCTTTTCTCGTTCAATAACGAGGCCAGTTGCGTAAAACTGTTGGCGGCAAATCGTCCCGGCAGCGTGCGCTGATCCAGCTGCGTCAGCTCGCGGCTGCCACCCACGACCACGGCGAGCGCCTGGCCGGTCGTAGTTTTGGGAACGACCAGATTTTGCCGCACCAGAACCGTTGGGCCGCGATACGCCTGCACGCGCGCCGACACCGCGATGGTATCGCCGGCCTGCACGGTGTTGCGATCGACCCAAACCTGTTCGACGGTGGCGTTGCGCCAGCCCGGCAGTGACGTAAAATTCAGCTCGATTTCCTTTAGTGGCACCGGTGGAAAGCTGCTCGCCATGACTGCACCCAGTATGGCGGCGATCTCGCCGCTGGATTGGGCTACGCCGCTCAAATAACCAAACCCTGCCACCGGAATCATGCCCGCATAGAAGTTTTCCAGCTTGATTTTCTGGCCGTCCTGAAAACGCAACTCGCCGTTCAGCGTCAGGCTGTTTTCACCGCTGGCCAAACGGGCGGATTGCAATGCATTGATAACGACCACGCGCAATAACAGCGGCATCAACGTGCTGAGCGAGCGTTCGTTGGTGAATTGAAACGAGAAGCGGCTCTCACGTCCGGTCTCGTCGGTGTAACGCACTGACATGGGCACCATGCGGGGAATCGCGCCCACTTCGCCGTAAATCCCGGTCGTGCGATCCTGCCGGAGTGCGCCCAACAACAGCGCGCTGGCGCCCATCTTGTAGGCACTGTATTCGCTCGCCACGACCGTCAAAACTCTGGCAAGGGAAATTGGAATTTCGATCGGACCATTACTGAAAAAAGGATGGCCGAACGCGAGCACCTTTTTGCCGTTGCGATACGTTACCGTGCCCAGCGCTTCAATGTCCATGTCGCCGGTCACAATGACCGCGCCGATCGCTGCACCCGGCACCAAATCGCTCGCATCCAAGCTGTCATTCTCAGCGCGAAACGGGCTTATGGCCGCGCCACCGTGCACGGCGATGAAACCCGAGGGCCGAAGCAATCCGTCAACCTGCGATAACAATTCGGAAGGCACACCGGAAAAAGAGAGGGGCAGCGCGAGTGGCTGCAACCCCCCGCCGCTCATCGATTGAGGTGATATCGATCGAGGTGCGAAATCTTGCCACGCTACTGGTTTCAACCCCAATGCCATCCCCAAAAACTGGTCGCCGGCGGGTGGATAGGAAAGCGCAGCAAGCTCGTGTTCGCGTGCAGTTTCACGTTCGAAGATTTCCAGCATTTCGTGTATCGGGGTGACCCCGGCAAGCGGCTCTTTCATGAAAATGCCGACGGAATAAGAAAGCGCGCCGGCAAGCTTGCCGTCGAGATAGATCGGACTGCCGCTCATGCCCGCCGCGACGCCAGTGAATTCCGCCTTCTTTCCGGCCAGACGCACCAGGATCAGATTGCGCTTGGGATAAAAATCCCGCACGACGTCGACGACTTCAACTTCGAATTCTTCGGGGCGATAGCCGCTAAAGACGGTCCGGCCCGATCCGCGCATACCAGGTTTGATCTGGTCGAGCGGTAACAGTTCCTGCGCGAATGAAGTGGCGTAGACGAATAGAAAAAGAAAATAAAGAGAGAAGGATCGCATCATTTGCCTTTTGCATAGATTTGATATGCAAAGTAAATGATTCTCTGCAGAATTGCAATGAAAATAACCCCTGCCTGCGGCAAAAAAAATGGCGCGGGTCACCTTCCGTGGGTTACCGCGCCAATATTCCGGTGCAGTGCTAGAGTTGCAGTTCATCAAAAGCGCGTGCTTGCGCTTTCGGGACTTCCATGCCCCGCGACTCATGCCTGAGCTTTTGCTTTCATCTGACGCTCGTTTCGAAGCCGCGACTGTTTCACGTGGTGAAAACAGCTTCATCCCTGAGGCCGCGTGCCAGACCAAGCCACAGCTCTTCTTGTCGCTTTCCGTACACGAATTCTTGGCTGCTTGCCTGCCAGCCCATTCTTCGCAAGTGAATCAAACTCTGCTTCGACGCAAAACGTCACAACTATAGAGATCGTCTCGAGCCCTGTCCAACCCAATGCTTGATCGTGCCATCCTTTTTGCTGCCTCGGCGCCTCCTGCGGCCCTAGAGCCGGCCTTGCGGCCGCCTACTCCATCTCTGGATTCGATTTTGTAATTGAGGTGGAATGCCTTTCAATAATGCAAAAAATTGAACGGCGCGGGTCTTGACATCTCGTTAGTGCTGAATTTGATTCATAGATTTACACAAATCATGCCACGCGATCAGAAACTGATTCTAGGCACAGCCGCACTGATTTACTCTGAAAAATCAATCATCTGGGTGTGGCTGGCGCTTATCTTGGGTGATATTTCTGCGCAGTGGTGCGCAAACTTTTCGTACGAGAGTGGATCGATGTGTCTCAGGGTGGAGTAAAATCGGGCGATGGGAAAGTAACGTATCAACGGTCTTGACTGAGATTCACTGCGCCTTGTCCGGCGGCGTAGAGAATTGCCGGGAACGCTCTTCATACATCTCGTCCGGCATGCGGCAGGGCAGGCCGCCTTCTTGCAATTCGCACTTGCTCCACAACGGGCATTCGATGGAGCAGATGCGCCCTTGCGGACTAATCCGCTCGTGCAAATCGAGCAAAGGCAGAATTGTGCGCGTCCGCAATGCGCGATACTGCACTTTTTCGCCGAGAAGGTGTTTGCGCACCATCTGCAAAAAACGCCGGCGGTTTTCCGAATCCGAATTGAGAATGTCGCCCGGCGACATGTTACGCACGGCTTTGGCGATGTTCGGGTCATAGTTCATATAGCCCCAAAACTCCAGGCGCAGGCGCAACATGTCTTGCGCCGCAATCTGCAAAGCCATGCCTTCCCGCGTTTCGCGAAAATCGAAAACGCGGTTGAGAATAAGCTTGGGCGAGAAATCATTGAGCAGGCGGAAAAAACGCACGCCATCGCGGATGCTTTTTCTTTTGACTTCCTCCCCAATTTCTGTCAGTAAGCGCTGATCGTGCACGTGCGTCGGATCTTGTGAACGGTCGAGCAGCTCCTGTACTCCCGGAGAATTCGCGAATTCGCGGCGCAAGCGCCGAAAGATGGCGACTTTGAGGAAGTTGAAGCATTCTTGAATCGAAGTCGGTTCAGGATTGGCGACGACGATGGGAATGTCGCCGGCGTTGAACAGGTCCACTTCGTTGATCGACATGCCCGCCCCGATGTCCACCACCACATAATCCGCGAGCAATCGGTGGAAGTGGCGGATGAATTTCAATTTTTCCCAATGTTCCAGGTTCGCCATGCCGATCGTGCCGGGCGAGCCGCAAATGAGTTGCAGGCTCTCGAACGGCGAAGGAATCAACAGCTCTTCCAGTGTTTTGACTTTGCGCACGACAAAATCATAGAGCGTTCTGTCGGGCTGAGGAACGCCCATGACCGTATGCACGTTGGCGCCGCCCAAGTCGGCATCAATCAGCACCACGCGGCGGCCCGCTTCGGCCAGGGCCATGGAGATGCTCGCGCTCACCATGGTTTTGCCGATGCCGCCCTTGCCGCCTGCGACGGCAATTACACGAACCGACCGGCGCGGCGAATCCATCAGGTCTGCAGGAGCTTCGGTTTCAGGAGAGGAAGAGTGAGTCTGCCGGGTGAGCCTTTTGAATTCCATTTCAAATGACGACATTCAGGTTTGATGAAAATATTGGCACAATCTGTTCTAGAATTGTTACAGGCAATCCACCGTTTTTGCGCAAGCACGGAGTTCGATTTTACTGCACTGTCACACGAACGTGACACGGGGAGGTTTGGGTTGCAAGGCTGGTGCGGGCGCAACGCCGGCGAGACTGCGGTCTTTCAGGTGGGAGAGTTTGTTGATACGCACTCAGGAAGAAGGGCAGAGCGGCTTGCTATGATTCGTCTTTGCAGTCAAAACGACCAGACGAGCGAAAGCAAAGTGCCGCCGGCCATGATCGCGATCGCCAGCCATCGATCTTCGGCGGACTGGTCGCGAAAATACGACACCGCGCAAAAAAAGGCACACATGGAAACGCGCTCGAAGCGCTCGCCGAGATCAAAGGCGGCCATGCCGACGGTCATGGCCATGACGAATAACAGCAGGAGAATGCGAATCCCGGTCCGGGAATTTGCCCACGCCAGAAGTTTTTGCATATTCATGTCGAAGCGACGAAGGTGTTCAGTCCATCATTCTCAACCGGCAGCGTATGGCGCGCAACAATTCACAACGAAGATTACGACGCGTATGAGCCACAACACCTGCGCATGTTTCGTGATGAACCATGCCGTTGAGGTTGGCCCAGCGCCCACGGCAACCTAGAGATAGCCTAAACTCTTGAGCTCGTTCTCGCGATCACGCCACTTTTCTTTGACGGCGACAAACAGCTCCAAATAGATCGGGCGGTCGATCAGCACTTCGATCTCCTCCCGCGCCAATTTGCCCACTTGTTTCAACGCCGCGCCGCCCTTTCCAATCAGAATGCCCTTCTGTGATTCGCGCTCCACGTAGATGACGGCGCGCAAGTAATCTTTGTGGCCCGGACGCTCGATGAATTCCTCGACGCGCACGCTGGTGGAGTATGGAATCTCCTCCCCGTAACGCAGGAATATTTTCTCACGCACGATTTCCGCCGCGAGGAATCTTTCCGGATGATTGGTGACTTGATCGGGTGGATAAAAAGCCTCATGCTGGGGCAAAAGGTTTTCCAGTATCTGCGCCAGCTCCTCCACCCCGTCTTTGCTCAGTGCCGAGATCGGCATAATCTCTTTGACATTCAACTTGTCTTTGAAGGCCGCGATCGCCGGCAGCAATTCCTCTTTGTTGATCTTGTCGATTTTGTTGATGGCGACAATGATCGGCCGGCCGGTGTCCGCCAGGCGCTTGAGAATTTCAAGATCGAACGGCCGCGGCGGGGCTTCCGGCTCCACCAGAAAGAGCTGTACGTCAGCCTCTTTCATAGCGGCGTGCGCCGCCCGTACGAAAGTCTGTTGCAGACGATAGGTCGGCTCCAAAAGGCCGGGGGTGTCATAAAAAATCATCTGGCTGTGCGGCCGATTGAGGATGCCCAGAATTTGCCGGCGGGTGGTTTGCGGCTTGGGCGAAACAATGGCAAGCTTGTATTGCAGCAAGGCATTTAACAAAGTCGATTTGCCGACATTGGGCTGACCGATAATGGCAATGTATCCTGCGCGAACGCAGCTAGCTGCTTGGGTTCCGGAAGCAGTTTCCAAGGATTTCTCACTCACGGCTGGGGGTACCGGTTACGGTTTGAACGTCCCTGCAATGCCATGACCCGCCGGCCTTGGCTGGTCCGCCAACAGTCAATTGTTGTACGCCGCGCTTTCCAGTTTCGGATCGAGTATGGCGGGCGCGTCCTGCAAAATCAAAAAACAAACTACCTTGTTGTACCGGCAGAGCGCGGTTTCGCCGAGAGTCTTTAAGATTTTTTTGAAGAATTTACAATCAGCGCTGCGCCGCAATGGCAGGCACGCGCGCAGGCGTGGGGGTGTCGATTTCCGGCACCGCGGCTTGATGCGTGGCGGCCAGAAATAGCATCCATAGCAGGCCGCAAAGAATCGTCATCAGCACGGTGACAAAAAGGGATTTTTTCACAGCTCCTCCGTCCTTGGGTTCAAATGAGTTTCTGGCAGTGCTTGACGCACATGCCAATCAGTATGCTTTCGCGATTAATACGCGCTGCGAGGAAGGCTTGCCGGTTATCAGGCATTTGCCCTGCTCCTTGAAGCCGTCGAATGGAATGCAACGAATGGTGGCTTTGGTTTCTTCCTGCAAACGATCTTCGGCCTCGCGCTCGCCGCTCCAATGCGCCCAAAAAAAACCGCCGGGCTCATCGAGCTCTTGCTTGAATTGCTCATAGTCGTCGATGACTTTGGTGTGCTGCTCACGAAACGCCAGCGCACGGCGATAAAGATCATTCTGTATGACCTCGAGCATGCGCTGAATTTCCTCGACCAGCCCATTTTGCGCCAACACACGCTTCTCGCCGCTGTCGCGGCGAACCAGGACCACGTTGCCGCTTTGTACGTCTTTTGGGCCGAGCTCGACGCGAATGGGCACGCCACGTTTTTCCCATTCGTTGAATTTCCAGCCCGGACGATAATGGTCGCGATCGTCCAGTTTGAACGAGAATTTTCCCTTCCATTCAGCGACAATTTTCTGCGCACGCTCCAACACTTGCGCTTTTTCGCCTTCACCTTTCCAAATCGGCACGAGCACAACTTGAATCGGCGCGAGCTTGGGCGGCAACACCAGACCGTTGTCGTCACTGTGGGCCATGATCAACGCGCCGATCAAGCGCGTGGAAGCGCCCCAGCTCGTGGCCCACACGTATTCCTGCTTGCCTTCTTCGTTCAGATAACGGACATCGAATGCTTTCGCAAAATTCTGGCCGAGATGATGCGAGGTGCCGGACTGCAGGGCCTTGTGATCCTGCATCATGGCTTCGATGCAATAGGTGTGCAGCGCGCCGGCGAATTTTTCCTTCTCCGTCTTGCGGCCGGGAATCACGGGCATAGCCATGAATTGCTCGGCGAAAGTTTGGTAAACACCGAGCATTTGCCGCGTTTCTTTTTCCGCTTCTTCATACGTTGCGTGCGCGGTGTGGCCCTCCTGCCAGAGAAACTCGGTGGTGCGCAGGAACAAACGCGTGCGCATTTCCCAGCGCACCACGTTGCACCATTGATTCATCAAAATCGGCAGATCGCGGTATGATTGAATCCATTTGCGGAACATCGACCAGATGATGGTTTCGGAGGTCGGCCGCACCACCAGCGACTCTTCGAGCTTCTTGCCGCCGGCATGCGTGACCACCGCGAGCTCCGGCGAAAATCCTTCAACGTGCTCCGCTTCTTTTTGCATGAAGCTTTCGGGAATGAACAGGGGAAAATATGCATTCACGTGCCCGGTTTCTTTGAACATGCCGTCCATCCCCGCCTGAATTTTTTCCCAGATGGCATAACCGTGCGGGCGGATGACCATACATCCTTTTACCGGCGCGTAATCCGCCAACTCCGCGGCGGCGATGACGTCGGTATACCAGCGCGAATAATCCTCGGAACGCTTCGTGATGCGCTGAGGGCGTCCTGATTGTTCCGATTGTGTCCTGTCGTTTTCCGTGTTCATTTTTTTTCAGTTGAAGATTTTCATCCTAAAATTCGAATCCGAGCAAGCGCAAAAAAAATGGACAGGGTCCATCAAACTCCGCGGTCTGTCCATACCACCTTGGCCTTAAACCAATAAAGAATATATCACACATTCAAAATTTTGTCAAGGCGTATTTCGGGGTTTGGTTGAAAGAATAAGATGGCAAGATTTGGCCAACAAAAGTTCACCTTTGTCGTTCTCTGGCGCTACTCTCCCTTGTACTTACGAACAACAACCAAGGCGCCATTTGGCAAATGATAGCCATAATGCTCTTTTGTACCCAGCCATGGCAGGTTTACTCCCGCGGGCTCGGTATTTTTCATTAAGAACCTGTCCGAAAAGCCGGAAATGTCATCCAGCAGGGATCTTGGTTGATTTGGGCACAGCATCGATTTCGGGCGTGGGTGTTGAACATACCAAGATGCTTTCAGCATGACAGGCTGAGGTTTTCGGAGAGGCTCTAAGCGGATTACGAGTATTGCCTATTCAAACATGGAATAGGATTCCAAAAGCTTTTTGGCAGAATAATTTCTCGGCAGGATGATTTCAAATCATTCGCCTGCCTAAAGGACGGGGCAAAGTCGCAAAGAAAAGCTCTGCGCAATCTCTGCGTATTCTTTGCGTGAGACATAAACAGGCGTTTAAGGAATCAAACATAGAATAAGATTTTGAAAATTACGCCCACGGAAATGGAACTCCCACGGAAAAAATTTTACTTCCGTGG
>JBOHQX010000074.1:0-8473 GCA_050732395.1 bacterium | reverse complement strand
ATGCCGGGCTGGATGAATTTTCTCATCCTGCGCGTGCGTCCTCAAGGGACGTCAGAGGCGTTGGCGGCACTGAGAACAGAGTGGCAGACGTTCGCCCCCGATCGTCCGTTGGAATTTTCCTTCTTGAATGAAAAAGTCGAGGCACAATATGGCGCGGAGACGCGCTTGCTGAAGATCTTCGGCATCTTCTCGACCTTTGCCATCTTCATTTCGTGTTTAGGTCTCTTTGGACTAGTCTCTTTTGCCACGGAGCAACGCACAAAGGAAATAGGCATTCGCAAAGTATTGGGCGCGACCATCTCCAGCATTGTCTTCATGTTGTCGAACAGCTTCACCAAATTGGTGGCGATAGCATTTGTCGTTGCCACTCCGCTTGCGTGGTGGGCAATGAACGAATGGCTGCAAAACTTTGCTTATCGTGCCGATCCCGGCTGGCCGGTGTTTGCGCTGGCAGGCGGAACGGCCTTGCTCATCGCGCTGCTCACCGTAAGCGCGCAGGCGATCAAAGCGGCGCTGGCGAATCCGGTTGAGGCGCTGCGGTACGAGTAATCAGTATTCAGTAATCAGTGATCAGTATTCAGTAAACTGATCACTGATTACTGAATACTGATTGATTACTGATTATTGAACACTGGAGTCACTCATGCTCAAAAACTATCTCAAAATTGCGCTGCGGAATTTGTTGAAGCACAAAGGATATTCCTTTATAAATGTTGCCGGCCTCGCCATTGGCATGACTTGCTGTGTCTTGATTCTTCTGTTTGTGCAGGATGAGTTGAGCTACGACAGGTATCATGAAAATGCCAGTCGCATTTATCGGATAGTCAGGATACATAACGAAGATGACACACGCAGCAGTGCACGAATCGGCGCGCCCTGGGCTCCGGCTCTGCAAAACGATTATCCAGAGGTGTCGAGTTTTGTCAGATTTCGCTCCTGTGGCAGGCCTTTGATCGGCTATCTTGATAAACAGTTTTATGAAGAAAACGGATTATTCGCCGAATCCACTCTCTTCGAGGTGTTCTCTTTTCCGTTGATCAAAGGCGACCCCAAAGCTGCGCTCGCCAGGCCGAATACCGTGGTGATCACGGAGACGATGGCGCAAAAGTATTTTGGCGATGAAGACCCGATCGGCAAAACCCTTACCCTCAATAGCAAATCCGAGTTGCAAGTGACCGGTGTAGCAAAAGACCCTCGGCGCAATTCCCATTTTCGATTTGGTTTTCTGATCTCATTTGCGACATACAATGACTGGGATCTCAAGGAATGGAACATGAACAATTTCCACGCCTATTTATTGCTGGCTCAAGATCATTTCGCCCCGGCAGTGGAAGGAAAATTTCCTGATTTCTTCGCCACGCACCTGGGCGCGCAAGCGCCATCCGCCTTCACCGTGCATCTGCAACCCCTTACCACGATTCATCTGCATTCACATTTGTCCGGAGAGTTTGAGGCTAATGGCGACATGGCTTATGTGTATATCTTCTCCGCCATCGCCCTCTTCGTTCTGCTCATCGCCTGCGTCAACTTTGTCAATCTGGCCACGGCAAGATCGGCGCGCCGTGCGCAAGAAGTCGGATTGCGCAAAGTCGTCGGCGCGCAGCGTTCGCAGTTGGTGCGACAGTTTCTGGGTGAATCCGGTCTGCTGAGTTTTCTTGCGCTTTTTCTCACGATTGGATTGGTTGAGCTATTCCTGCCGGCGTTCAATAGTCTTTCCGGCAAGGAATTGCGCCTTGATTATGGGAATAATCCGGTGCTCGCTCTCGGATTGCTCGGCATGGCTTTGCTCGTCGGCATCGTTGCGGGAGCTTATCCGGCTTTCTTTTTATCCTCTTTCCGACCGGCAGCGGTTTTGAAGGGAATGCCTAAAACCGGACTTTCCGGCTCGCTTTTGCGCAAAGGTTTAGTCGTCGCGCAGTTTGCCATTTCCGTGACTTTGATCATCGCCACCGGCGTCGTGCTTCGACAATTGCAATACATCAGCGGCAAAAAGCTCGGCTTCAATAAGGAGCAAGTGCTGGTCATTCGGATGCAAGGCGAAACCGTACGACAAAAGTATGAATCGTTCAGACACGAGTTGTTGCAACACCCGGAGGTTGTCGGCGTGGCGGCTGCCTCAGGCAAATTAGGCGGCGGCGAATGGGGCACGGGGTTTGGGTACGAAGGCGCGCAAAATAATGAAAGGCTTCGTGCATCCTTTCTGGCGGTGGATCATGATTACCTCGAAACCCTCCAGATGAAAATTGTTGCGGGAAGAGATTTCTCGCGAAACTTTGCCACCGATGCTTCCGAGGCTTATATCATCAATGAAACTGCAGCACGGCAGTTCGGCTGGGACGATCCAATCGGCAAATATATTGACAGGCCGATACGCAATTCCGACGGTAACTGGGGTTCGCAGCGCGGCCGGGTCGTCGGCGTCGTGCAGGATTTTCATTTCAGGTCATTACACGAAACGATAAACCCAATGGTGATGTTTATTCAACCCAGCTTCTTCGGGTCGATTTATGTGCGAATCCAATCATCTGCTCTATCTGCCACGATGGCCAGCCTCGAACAGACGTGGCTCGCCTTCGAGCCGAGCTTGCCGTTCGATTACTCCTTTCTCGACGCGGGCTTCGATCGAATGTATCGCGCCGAGCAGCGCCTGGGAAAAGTCTTTGGCACTTTTTCATTTCTTGCGATTTTTGTCGCTTGCCTGGGTTTATTCGGCCTCGCCTCTTTTACGACGGAACAACGCACCAAAGAAATCGGTGTGCGAAAAGTGCTGGGCGCAACCGTCTCTGGCATTGTGCTCATGATCTCAAAGGAGTTCACCAAGCTGGTGCTGGTTGCGATTGTTGTTGCCACCCCTATCGCCTATTATTTGATGAACCGGTGGTTGCAAGACTTTGCCTATCGCACGGAAGTCGGTTGGTGGGTGATCGCATCGGCAGGTGGACTGGCGCTGGTGATTGCTTTGCTGACCGTCAGCACACAGGCGATTAAAGCGGCGCTGGCGAATCCGGTTGAAGCGCTGCGATACGAGTGAGACGAAAAGGATAAAAAAATAAAAAAGAAAAAACGACTTCGGACTCTGCCATGCTCAAAAACTATCTCAAAATCGCCGTCAGAAATCTGCTCAAGCACAAAGCCTATTCTTTCATCAATATTGCCGGGCTCTCCATCGGGCTGGCCTGTAGCTTCTTCATCCTGCTCTGGGTCACGAACGAAACCAGCTACGACCGCTTTCACGAAGACGGCGACCAGATTTACCAGGTGTGGCGCCACCTCACCACCGGGGGGCAGATCTACACATGGAATTCCCTGTCCAAGCCGGTCGCAGAAACCATGGTAGCGGAGTACCCGGAAGTCCTGGAGGCCGTCCCCATCCGGAATCCCCAACAGTTCGTCGTGACGACCGGCGACCAAAGCCACCGGGAAACCGGCACGCATGCGGGCGCAGGTTTTTTTCGCGTGTTCTCGTTTCCATTTCTTCAGGGCAACCCGGAGACGGCCCTACAAGGGGTCACTTCCGCCGTTATCACGGATCGTACCGCCCGCAAGCTCTTCGGGGAGGACTGGCAAACCCGCGGCGACGTGCTCGGCCGGAGCCTCACCATCGACCATCTAAAAGATTTTACGATCACCGGTGTCGTCCGTGATGTTCCGGAAAACTCGACGATCCAGTTCGACGTGCTCCTGCCGATCCAGGAATTCTTCGAACGCGATGAACGGTTCCAGGGTTGGTGGTACACGGCCTTTCCGATCTACGTGAAGCTACACAAAGGCACTTCGCTGGACGCCTTCAACGCGAAGATCACGGACCACTTTAGCAGGCACAACTGGAGGGCAGATACGCAGATCTTTCTGCAACCGTTCGAGGACGTTCACCTGCATTCGGTCTACAAAGACGGCCGGCTGCTGGGCGGGCGAATCGAATACGTGCGGATCTTCCTGGCCGTGGCGCTGTTTCTGCTCCTGATTTCCTGCATCAACTTTATGAACCTCGCCACGGCCCGGGCTTCGCAACGCGCCGGCGAAATCGGAGTTCGAAAAGCCATCGGGGCGCACCAGCAAGAGCTCGTCACGCAGTTCATGGCTGAGTCCATGGCAATGGCCTTCGTCGCGTTTCTGCTTGCCGCCGGGCTCGGCGAAGCCTTGTTGCCGGCCTTCAACGACCTGACGGGCAAACACCTCGCGGTAGGCGATCTGAACGGCTCCTTCCTGCTGGGCATCTTCGGCCTCTCGCTGATCGTGGGGGTGGTATCGGGCAGCTATCCGGCGCTGTATCTGTCCTCGTTCAACCCGGTCGCCGTCTTGCGCGGCTCCTTCCGGCAGCGGTCGGGCACCGTCACCCTGCGCAAAGGGCTCGTCGTGTTCCAGTTCGCGCTCTCGGTGTTGTTGATCGTTTCGACCGTGGCGGTGTACCTGCAACTCGACTACATCCGCACGAGCAACCTGGGGCTGGAACGAGAAAACCTGCTGTTTGTGACCCAGGAAGGCGCACTGGCGGACAGGTTCGAGGCCGTGGCGCAAGAACTGCTGAAGCAACCCGGCATCGCGAGCGTAACGACCTCCGGCCAGAATCCGCTCAATATCGGAAACAACACGACTGAAGTACGCTGGGAGGGGAAAGCCGCCGACGAATCCCAGCTCTTCTACATTATCAGCGCGAACTATGATTTCGTCGAGACCATGCGGATGGAACTGGCGGCCGGGCGTGATTTCACGAGAGCCTTCGGGGCGGAATCCATGAGCTATCTCGTCAACGAGGAGACGGCCAAGCTCATGGGCGGGGATGTGCTCGGCAAACCGCTCGAGGTGTACGGTCAGAAAGGACAGATCGTCGGCGTCGTCAAGAATTTCAGCATGAATTCTCTCTACGCGCCTATCGAGCCCGCCGTCATTCGCTTCGATCCCAAATGGACCCAGTATCTGTTCGTCCGCACCGAGCCGGGTCGAACCCAGGAAGCCCTCGCGGGGCTGGAGGCTGTCAACAAACGATTCAATCCCGGCTATCCATTCGCGTATACCTTCCTCGACCAGGAGTTTGAACAGACCTACCGGAGCGAGGCTGTCATGGGGACGCTCGCCAACATCTTCGCTATCATCGCCCTGTTCATTTCCTGCCTGGGTTTGTTCGGCCTAGCCGCCTTTTCGACGGAGCAGCGCACCAAAGAAGTCGGCGTGCGCAAAGTCCTTGGCGCTTCAATGAGCACTATCGTCACCCTGCTGTCGAAGGATTTTGTCAAGCTTGTGCTTTGGGCCAATCTTATCGCCTGGCCGGTGGCGTGGTTCGCGATACATCGCTGGCTGCAGAATTTCGCCTATCGGATAGACATTGGCTGGTGGGTGTTTGCGCTTTCCGGCGGGCTGGCCATGCTCATCGCGATGCTGACCGTGAGCACGCAAGCCATCAAAGCCGCCCTGGCGAATCCGGTGGAGACGCTTCGCTATGAGTAACCTGTAATCAGGTTAGTCACTACTTACTACTCACTACTCACTAATCACTGATCACTGAACACTGATTACTGATCACTGAACACCGGACCGGAGCAAAGCCATGCTTAAAAACTTCCTCAAAATCGCTTTCAGTAACCCTTTTCTTGCCATCCTGTTATTAATACTCGGAGTTTCCTGGCGAGACCGCCTTTTACTACCGCTATTTGCTTTTCTGTTTGCACTCCAAGTTACATTCGCACAAGCTCAGTGGTTGCAATGGGGCGGGCCAAATCGCAATTTCAGATCGGAGTCAAAAGGCCTGGCCACGTCGTGGCCAGCGAGCGGCCCGCGCGAACTCTGGAGTCGTGCTCTGGGGGAGGGGCACTCCAGCATTATCGTCGATAGCGACCGGTTGTACACGATGTATCGTCCCGCTGGTTTGCTTTCGAATTTCAACGTCCCTGTAATGAAGGAAGGAATCGAGAGAATTGTGCACGGCTTGGAAGAATAGCCTCTTATTGTTCTCTTTGCGTAACCTTTGCGCTTTTGCGTCTTTGCGTGAAATTTTTTGATTTTTTGGAGAGAATTGACTCATAACGGAGTACACCTAATGAAATTTAACCTTTTTTACCGCAACCTTTTGCTCGCCGGCCTGTCATTAATAATGAGCCTCCCCTGTCATGCCCAAAACACCATGACGGCGAAAAAGTGGCAGGAGGATTTGCGTTACCTGAAAGAGGTTGTTACTACTGAACGCTCAAATCTGTTTCATAAGATCACCCGCGAAGAATTCGAGCAGGCGGTGCGTGAGCTGAATGCAAAAATTCCGCAGATGCAGCGCCACGAGATCATTGTGGGCCTGGCGCGGCTGGTCGCCATGTTTCGCATCGGACATACGATCCTGCCACTCCACGTATGGCAGCGCGATCCCGATCCCGATATTTCTTTTCACGGCTTTCCGGTGTTGGTATATCTTTTTTCTGATGGCGTATATGTGCGCTCAGCCAAAGAACAGTACCGTGAGGCGGTCGGTGGTCGTGTGCTGCGCCTGGGAAAGCTTGCCATCGACCAGGCGCTCGAGGCGGTGCGGCCGGTCGTCGCTTATGAAAATGAGCAGGGTTTCAAATCCGAGGTGCCGTATTATCTCAGTTGCCCGGAGGTGCTGCACGCCAGCGGTGTGATAGCTGACTTAAATCGGGCGCCTCTGGTGATGGAAAAGAACGGCAAGGAGCAAACCGTCTGGCTGCAAGCCGAGGAAGCAGGCGGCTTTCCAGATAATTTCGGAACAGTTGAACCTGGCGAGGGCTGGGTGGACGCACGGGAATTGGCCCCAGCGCCCACACCGCTCTGGTTGAAGAACTTGCAGCGAAATTATTATTATGAGTATTTGCCGGATTCTAAAACTATATACGTGAGGCATAGCCAGGTTCTCAACGAACCTGATGAGACCATTGCAGCTTTCTTTGAGCGTGTCCTCAAATTTGTGGATGAAAATAAGGTGGAAAAATTCGTCCTGGATTTGCGTCTGAACAGTGGCGGCAACAATTATCTGAATCGACCGGTGATCGTCGGTTTGATTCAAGCGAAAAAAATCAACCAATCGGGAAGACTGTTTACCATCATCGGCAGGCGGACTTTCTCGGCGGCGCAGAATTTGGTTAATGAAATCGAAAAGTACACGGAAACGATTTTTGTCGGCGAGCCCACCTCAGAAAATGTGAATTTTTATGGCGACGTGGTTCGGAAGACGTTGCCGAACAGCGGCGTTGGCGTGTTGCTTTCACATCTTTGGTGGCAGAACCTCGACCCGCGCGACGCCCGGCAATGGACAGCGCCGCAAATCGCCGTAGATATGACTTTTGACGACTACCGCAATAATCGTGATCCAGTGATGGAGGCGATTTTCAATTACGTCCCGCAACCATCACTTACGGAAAAGTTGAAGGTGCTATTGATTGCGGGCAAAACGGCGGAAGCCCGAAAGCAAGCTTTCAGTTATCGCGCTGATGCTCGTAACCGCTTCGACAATGTTGAGGATAAGATCAACCGTCTCGGTTATGAGTTGATGAACGAAAGAAATATGGTCGCTGCTTTGGAAGTGTTTAGACTGAATGTCGAGCTCTATCCCAATTCGGCAAACGGCTATGACAGCCTGGCCGAATGCTATTGGAAGCGCGGTGATTTGTCTACAGCGATCCAACACTACGAACGCGCGATCGCTTTGGATCCCAAGGGCCCGGTGGGAATGAATTCTGCCCAGATGTTAAAAGAAGTTCGTGCTCAAGCCCAATCGGTGAGCAGGTAGGCCTTAATAGTCAAAGCTGTGTAAAAATAGCAAAAACTTTCACGCAAAGACGCAGAGATCTCGCAAAGACAGACTCTGCGTATTCTTTGCGTGAGACATAAATTCTGCGCACAAAAAAACAAATTTTAACCGATCTGCGCCTGGCAGACAAGCGCCTCGATCTTTCGATCAACTTTGCTGAGCACCATATGAAAGACGGTATCAAACTCATCACCAACGGTTTGCGCGGCTAAGTATACGATTTCAGAATTACGGTGACGATTTATCGGAATTGTCATTTGTTATTATTGCGCAAGAACCGTGATGAATCCCTGGCTTACAACGAGAATCAAGCTTTAGTCGTTTATCTCTGCGGAGTAAGAACTTAACGCTCGCTGATCTTGCAAATTACGACACAGCCGGGCTAATCGAAGCAGTCGTCGCAATCCAAGGAATTTATTGAAATCTGGCTCCGATGCCATCATCAACACAGCAAAGGTCGCTGGAAGCCAACCCTTAAGGGTGAAATGATTATAGACAACTATATCCTCCATCAGGAGGAGCACCACCGGAAGAAAACATTTCGAGAAGAATATCTGGAGTTTCTTGAGAAATTCCAGGTTCCTTATGAGGATTGTTTCTTGTTCGAATGGCTGGATTGATCCTATGCCACCCCTTCGGGGCATAGGTGTCAAGCTAAGCGCTTTCATATTTTGGAGGACAAACGTTCAGTCTAGACTTTCACAATTTTTTTCCTAGTTTGTA
>JBOHQX010000073.1:0-12961 GCA_050732395.1 bacterium | reverse complement strand
AAAAAAAGAGTCTATCCCTTGCCTTTGCTCGAATCGATGTTCGCTTAGCTTGACACCTATGCCCCGAAGGGGTGGCATATGATTAATCCAGCCATTCGAACAAGAAACGATCCTCATAAGGAATCTGCTTGGATGTATATTTGTGTGGACGTTCCAGCCATTGTGTTTCCCCCTTATTTCACCCCTTCGGGGTTTGCGAATATTTACCGCTGTCATCTATAATCATGTCACCGCTTCGCGGTTGGCTTCCGGCGACCTTTGCTGTGTTGATGATGGCATCGGAGCCAGGTTTCAATAAATTCCTTGGATTGCAACGACTGCTTCGATTTGCCCGGCTGTGTCGTAATTTGCAAGATCAGCGAGCGTTAAGTTCTTAATCCGCAGGGATAAACGACTAAAGCTTGATTCTCATTGTAAGCCAGGGATTCACCCCGGTTCTTGCGCAATAATGACAAATGACAATTCATATAAATTCGTCATCGTAATTCTGAAATCGTGTACTAAGGAACTACCCCAGTTTTCAGTCAAGCTGAAAACAGAAGCCGCTACGCGGCGGCTTTTTCGACAGGATTTACAAGATGAACAAGATTGATCCTTATCCTGTAAATCTTGTCAATCCTGTCGAAAAACTTTCAGAATTTCATTCTGAGTTTAAAAAGCTAAGCGCCCTAATCACTCACGAAATTGGAACAGGCCACTGATCTGAATCAAAGGATTCCTTTACCTCCTTTCATGACGATCGCCGTGGATAGCCCAACACCGCCAGGCTTGCTGTGATCTCCTCGAGAATGGCTGGGTCATCAATAGTCGGTGGAATACGGTATTCCACGCCGTCGGCAATCTTCTTGATGGTGCCGCGCACGATTTTGCCCGATCGCGTCTTTGGCAACCGCTTGACCACTGTCGCGATTTTGAAAGAAGCAACCGGGCCAATCCTCTCTCGTACCATCCTGATCAGCTCCTGAATAATTTCGTCGTGTGCACGCTGCACGCCAGCCTTGAGTACGATGAGACCCAGTGGGATTTCTCCCTTGAGCTCGTCCGCAACCCCGACTACTGCGCACTCGGCGACATCAGAATGGGAGGCGAGTACCTCCTCCATCCCGCCGGTTGACAAGCGATGCCCGGCCACGTTGATGATGTCATCGGTGCGGCTCATGATCCAGAGGTAGCCGTCCTCGTCCTTGTAGCCGGCATCTGCGGTCGAATAGTAGCCGGGGAAAGCGCTTAAATAAGAATTCCGGTAACCTTCGTCGTTGTTCCACAGCGTCGGCAGACAGCCGGGCGGCAGGGGCAGCTTGAGAACGATGCTGCCTATTTCACCATCCAACACCTCCTTGCCATTCGCGCCCAACACGCGCACGTCATAACCCGGAACCGGCTTGGTGCAGGAGCCTGGCTTGACCGGGAACATTCCCAACCCAACACAGTTGGCGCCAATTGGCCAGCCGGTCTCCGTTTGCCACCAGTGATCGATGACCGGTACGTTGAGCTGCTTCTGCGCCCACAATACGGTGTCGGGATCGCAACGCTCGCCGGCAAGGAAGAGCGTTCTGAAGCGACTCAAATCATACTTGCGGACATAATCACCGTTGGAGTCTTCGCGTTTGATCGCCCGAAAAGCTGTCGGTGCCGTGAAGAGGACGCTCACATGGTGTTGCGAGATGACCCGCCAGAAAGCCCCGGGATCAGGTGTGCCAACTGGTTTGCCCTCGTAAAGTACCGTGGTGTTTCCATTAAAAAGAGGGCCATAGAGGATGTAGGAGTGGCCGACAACCCAACCCAAATCGGAGGCGGCCCAATAGACCTCAGCCGGCTCGACGCCATAGATGTTCTTCATGCTCCATTTGAGAGCGACCAGGTGTCCGCCATTATCGCGCACGATACCCTTGGGAATGCCCGTTGTGCCGGAGGTGTAGAGGATGTAAAGCGGATCAGTCGCAGCCACCGGCACACATTCGGAGGGTTTGGCGTCCGCCATCAGTTCCAACCAATCAAGATCGCGTCCTGAAAGCATGAAGGCTTTCTCTTGCGGGCGCTGGAGAATAATACACCGCTCGGGCTTCGCTGAGGCGATCTCAATCGCTTGATCAAGCATCGGCTTGTATGGCACCACCCGGTTGATTTCGATGCCGCAGGAAGCGGAGACGATCAGCTTTGGCCTGGCATCGCTGAGGCGGCTCGCCAGCTCTTTGGCAGCAAAGCCCCCGAAGACCACCGAGTGAATCGCTCCGATGCGCGCACAAGCCAGCATTGAAATCGCGGCCTCCGGTATCATCGGCATGTAAATGATTACGCGATCACCTTTCCGAACCCCCTGGCGAGCCAGGACATCAGCAAAACGCGACACCTCATCCAGCAACTCGCGATAAGTGAAAGTCCTGATCGTGCCGGTGACCGGGCTGTCATAGATGAGGGCGGGTTGGTCGGCGCGGCCGTTTTCGACGTGCAAATCGAGGGCATTGTAGCAACTGTTGGTCATTCCTCCCGTGAACCAGCGCGAAAACGGACGTCGTGAATCATCGAAAACTTTATCCCATTTCTTGAACCAGTGAACCTCTTCGGCGGCCTGGGCCCAGAAGCCCTCCGGGTCTTCAAGCGATTGTTTGTAGAGTTGCTCATATTGACTGGACATGGCAATCTCCTGTCTTGTTCTCCTAAAGAAAAGGCAAAACTATCTTGACAATGTTAAGTTAACCATCAACGCCCCCATTCCCTGTCATTCCGTAGGAATCTTCCCAAGAGGGCTGCACCAAAACCTAGGGAGGATGCTTACAGCATGACAGATTGAGGTGGCGCGAATTTAACTTAACATTGTCGAGCTATTTGGGGCAAAACAATTAAACATAAATGAAGTTTTTAATAGTTTTGCTCTTAATAGTTTTGTCATTTTGGGGCAAACCTGAACAGTTACAAACTTTGCTTTTTTTATCCGTTGGGTTGTTTCTATCCGTTGGAATTTTTTAAAAGGCCGTTGAGGTTGCCATCAACGACCATACGCTTCATCACTTTAAGAGTCATTTCGTAAATCCTTTCGCGAGAGGAAATTCGATCTTCCAACCTATTTTATGTGCCCTTGCCAGAGTTTCCAGAGAGGCAGAAAACTTCACTTTATTGCCTGGCGCGAAGGAGCGCTTGCCGAACAGCTTGCTTGGTATGCGCAGAACGGTGATGTTTCTGTTGCTACGAAAAATTTGAAAATTCAGGACACCAATATCAGAGTTAGTGGAGTACGGCTCTCGCCCTGATCCCAGCCGAAAGCGCAGCGACTCTTTGCGTCCATCGATGCTCAGCGCGAGTGCCATGCGATCTTCCTCCGGGATTTTTCCGGCTTTGTAATAATCTGTTTCTTGAATATCGTCGGCATAAATGCCGACATACAACGTGTCGGGAGACCAGCACAGATACATATCGGCAATCGGAAATGGGGTCGAGGGTTTCACGAAACCGTGCTCGCGATCCCAATTTTTCAATAGTTTTTTCCAATCGCTCGAGAATGGCTCACCGGGTGCCGGTGGAATGCCGGTCGAAGCATCGGGCAGGGATCTTATGGGGCGGGCTTTGAGGCCATGCCAGTCCAATTTCTTGGAGGCCTCGGTCAATTCTTCATAGCGTTTGCCGTAAATATCAATGAGGCCCATATTGAAATTTTCCCCGTCCTCGCGGCCATACCTTGGCTCGTCATAAAACTGAAACCAGTCGTAGCCGACGACGTACGGCGTTTGCGCCAGGAGCTTTGTCGTAGTGATAAAACCTTGCACACGCTCGGCCTGGGTTTGCACGACCGGAAAAGCCGCGCTGCTGTTTTGATTGCCGCTACGATTTTCCATGGCCGTCATGTAGATTTCGCCAATGGTGACCGGCTTTTTGCTCAGCTCGTGAATCGTCGACAAGTAAAAACGAACCGCTGTGCCGTCATTCCAGTGCACGCCGAAATTGGTTGATACCACGTCGAGATATTTTCCAGCAGCCTTGACGACCTCCGGAAAATAAAATGATTGATAGCGATCTCCCAAAAGCAAACCACGCGGATCATGCTTGCGGATAATTTGCGTGGTCAATTCATAGTAGCGCTCGGCAATCATCCCGACGAACCGATGAACGAGCTGCATCCCGTTGCCACCAGGACGCAGATAGAGCCGCCCACCCTGCTCAAGCTCAGCGCAGCTGTTGGCCCCTCCTGTTTCAAAATCCTGCAACATGGCGTTCCAGTCGTTGTGATATTGTTCCCGCACCATTTGCACCAGGCGCGTGCGTGCGCCGCTGGCTGGCTTCTGTTCCCACGCCATCTTGAACAGCGCGCCATTCCACCAGCCCAGCTCGTTGTCGCTGTAATAGCCGAGGACATAAGGACTATCCTTCACTTTGTCAATTTGCTCGCGCGCCGTCTCATCAATCTTTTTGACGACTGTTGAATCCCACATATCCAGCCACGGCGCCCCGGCGGTAATGCCGCAATGCAGGACGAGTGTAAACGGCATGTTCATTTTCTTTGACTTCCGCAACAGCTCCACATCGCTCCACCCCCCGATCGTCGTGAACCCCCACGATTTCAAGCTGTCAACGGTATTGTCCGCCCAAGGCACAGGCTCCGGAAAATGTTGCCACGCGGCATAGCCGGGATTCTTCGTGTCAAATTTTTCAAAAGGGATGCCGGGATTGACACAACAGACACCGCGAGAGAAGAAGGACTGATTTTCCGGGTTAAACAACCACCAGATGCCCTCGGCCTCTTTCACGGTGTATCCATTCGATGATTGCGCTTGTGCATGAAGGTTGAAATTGATGATGACAAATAAAAGAATGCAGATGAAACAAACGCGTTGAGTGGCCATTGCTTTTATGCTCATAGATTTTAGAAATGGATAATTATTTTGTCCTGAATCATTCTGACTATCCTTGAATGGCTCCACGTAACATGTCATTCTGGAAGAATCTTTTTTCGCACAACTACTGTGCCCAATACTAAAAATGATCCTTCCAGGATGACATCAAAAGCTACTTCCGATACCAACTCTGAGGAATTGGGGTTAACGCTTCCAAATAACATGTCACTCAGGAGGAGTCTTTTTGAGCATAACATCGTGCCTTAAGTTTGAAAAGTTCCCTCCTGGATGACAGAATGTGTTACTCGGCGAACAAACTACCAGTCGGGAGAAGGCCGCTGAATAGTCACAAATTTTGTTTTAAATTTCCGTGGGAGTTCTATTCCGTGGGCGAAACAGGTTTTGCTCGAAACAGCACTCCCGCAGGAATGGGTTGTTTATCAATACCCGGCCCGGCGTACGACACGCGTAAATATTCCCCGCCGCCAGCTTGGAAGAACGATACTTTGATCGGATGGAAACCCGCCTGAAGCGTGATCCGGCCTTCCTTTTCCAATGGCGCATGTAAACTATCATTCATAACCACTTCGGTGTCACCAATAACAACTCGGCTGCCGTCATCGGAATTCGTGTAAAAGGTGTATGGCCCATCGCGCGAGATTTTTATAAACCCTGAGAATTCGAGCGCATAGTTCTGATGTCGTGTCGAAATGCCGTCCAAACTGAATTCATAAGCATAGCTCGAACCCTTGCGCGATAATGGCACGAAATCCGGTAAGGCTTGCCATTCTCCTTCATAATAGGCACAGCGCAATCCATTGAGGCTGCTATCCACTACGCTGAAAGCGGCGCCTGCTACAAAGCTTTCTTCCATTCCTTTTTTCAAAGCAACGGCCTTTAGAGGCGTCGTCTTATCCAATGTGAGTGGCCCGCGGTAAAGCGTCGAGGATTGGGTTGGCTCGCTTCCATCAAGCGTGTAGCGAATTTGTGCGTCGGGCGTTTGGGTTGTAATCGTCACTGTCATGGGCGCGTTCACGGATATGCCGCCATTCGGAGTAAAGGCAGGAAGGGCAACAATGGGTTGCGCGGCCAGCACTAATTTTTGGATGGGTGATACAATCTTCAACTCGACGGCGGCTCTCGGTTGTTGTGCCTTTTCCAGCACCTTGAATTTCTCTTTTGCCCAGCCGCGCGGAAGGTTACGGCGGTTCACAAAAAAATCCATCGCAGACAGTCCCATTCCTGCAATAGTTGAAAAATCCTTGGATAGCTCTTCGATCTCGGCGAGCACCGGCGTTGGCTTGATGAGATTGAGCAGCACGGCATGATTACCACTCCAAAGCGTAAGCCGGTGCTCAATTTCTGTGGCCAGCGCCGGATCACGCCGTCCATCATCCAAATAGCGATCGACCAATTGGCGGAAGTTTCGGGCGACTCTGGCATCGGGAGAGGCAGCATCCGCCACCCTAGACAGGGGCGTTAGCGCGGTATATTCGTGAAATGCCATGCGGTCGAAATATTCCACCGGCTCGACCACTTCAACCAGACTTTTCAGCGGCTCAATGTTATAGCTCTTCGCCAATCGGCGCAAGATCATTTCAAAATTCTTTTCGTGCGTCAATCCAAATTCCTCCAATTGGAGGCTAATCGTATCCAATCGGCGGTACATATCGTCAACGTCCTTGATGCGTCCGGGAGACCAAAAACGCTCAGCAATCGCGGCCGTGCGCGGCCAGATGCGGGAATCGATGGTTTCGGGAGAAATAAACTCGCCCCACATGGTGGCTTCGCCGCCTAAGACATTTTGCCGCTCAAGCTCAGATAATGGCGAATCCGCCGGGATGGGATCGTTGAGGTAGTGGAAATCCGTCGATTGCGCCAAATCGATATAATAGCCGTTGGCAAGAATCACCTGATAACCTTGTTGCGCGGCCTGGACGAGATATTTGGGTTCGCGCCACGCTTCACAAACGATGCTCTTAGGCAGGTCGGGCTGTAAGATTTCATCCCACCCCATCATCTTCTTTCCATGTTTCGTTAAAAGCGCAAGGACGCGCTTGTTGAAGTAACTTTGCAGTGCGTTATTATCGGCAAAATGGTTGGCTTTCATGAATGCTTGAATCGCCGGGCTGCGATTCCACTGTGCACCATTCACTTCGTCGCCACCAATATGAAAGTATTCGTCCGGGAAGAGCGCTGCCATTTCAGCGAAGAACGCATCGAGAAACTCGTAGGTCTTTTCATTGGTTGGATCGAGCGTTGGATCGAGCACACCCAATCTCCTGGCGATGGTAAACGGTCCGGGCGCGCTGGCGATTTCGGGATAGCCCACCAACCAGCTCGTGGAGTGGCCGGGAATATCAAACTCCGGAACAACCCGAATGCCGCGAGCCTCGGCGTAGGCGATCATCTCTTTGAGCTGCTCCTGGGTGTAATAATACCCGTCTGATCCCATCTGATGCAGCTTGGGATAGGTTTTGCTTTCGACGCGGAAGCCCTGATAGTCGCTGAGATGCCAGTGTAGGACATTCAGCTTGACGGCGGCCATGCCATCAAAATTGCGTTTCATAACCTCGACCGGCATGAAATGGCGGCCAACATCAATGAGCAGGCCACGCCAGGGGAAACGCGGTTTATCCTCGATGGCGACGCCGGGGAAAAAGTATCCTTCGTGATCGCTGGAGAGAAGCTGAAGCAAAGTTTCCAGACCGTACAATGCCCCGATATCGGTTTCGGCGGTGAGCGTGATGGCTTGTGTTGTCACCTTCAGCGTGTAAGATTCATCCTCATTGAGTTTGAGGTTTCCCGTTCGTCTGCATTCGATCAGCAGGTTGCCGGAAGGCAGGGTGAAATTTGCAGTAAGAAAATCTTGCAGGAACAATAAACCTGTGCGCTCGGATAGTCGTTTGAGCGTGCGGCTTGCAGCCGCATTTAAGCGGCTGCTGGCAGGCGCAGTAATTGCTATGGCAAATTTCTCGTCAAGGCGAAAGGTGTCAGTGCTTGTCACGATGGAGGCGGGCATTGGCATCAAGGCCAAATCCTTTTGCGGACCGCCGCCGTAAAGCGCACCTTGGCAAGCCAGGAGCAAGGCCATGCAGCGGTAAGAACGCTTGATCTTCATAGGCACCAGCTTCTAAAGAGTGAGTTGTTTCTTGTGGGCTTCCAAGCAACATGTTATGCAGGAGGCATCTTTTTCAGCACAAGCACCGTGCCAGAAGCTTAACAAGATCCCTACGGGATGACACGGTGGTGTTGCTTGCCGAACCAACCCCGATCATCGGGGGTCAGGAGCTGAATAGTTACAGGATTTTTGAGACGCGCTATGCACTGGAGCCCTGACGGCGCAGCGAATTTTTAGCGGTAGCCAGTTTTACTATTTTTGAAAACGGACGACCCGTATAGCGCTGATTTTCACCTACCACTCTGCTTCGTAATTTCAACCAGCCAGGCAATCGAGTTCAAGTCATTGAACACGACCTCGCGTTCCTTGATCGTGCAAGCGCTCAGGTTCGATAACATACTCGCCTTGGTCCATCTGGCGGACCAGAACCGCTCCGCCGTGGCAACAAAACGCAAGCCTCTGGGAGTAATGACGTGTTGACCGGTATGCTCATAAAAATCGATCTGTGCCGTTTCTGCTTCCGGTACATCCTTGTAGACCGTGAGAAACATAGATCCGCCGGGTGTCATGGCTCTATAAAAGCGAGAGATCAATTGAATAAACCGCGGGTTCCGATCCAAATAGGCATCAGTGTAAAGGCTCAAATCATCTGATGGGTCTCTGAAATTCCCCGGCGTGAAGTACAGGCAAAAAACCAGGTCGTAAGACGCGTCTTTCAGGTCGGCTTCGGTGACGTCACCAAGAAACAACTCGGCATTGTCCAGGCTCGCTTGCCGCCATTTTTCACGCGCCATCTCGGCAATCTCAGGAGCGATCTCGAAGCCATGATAGAGTAGACAGGAAGGAGCGAATAGCTCGCCATGATAGCCTGTACCACACCCGATGTCCGCAATCCTGTAGGGCTTGCCCCGGAATCGCTCCACGAGTACTGCATCCTGGCGTTCCCGCGCTTCTTTTATCAACTCAGGGCAATAGGACGAGGTCAGAGCTTGGCGGACGGCTTGGTTTTCGGAGTCTCGTAATTCATCGCTCACGCAGCACCTCTCGCGCGCGCTTGGCGTCTTCTGGGTTCAAGTGCTTACTTACCGTACTAACTCTGCCAACCGGAGTCGAAAGCTTCCAAGTAACATGTCATGCAGGAGGCATCTTTTTCAGCACAAGCACCGTGCTCAATATCAAAAAGATCCTTCCAAGATGACATCATAATGTTACTTACCGTATTAACTCCGCCAACCGGAGTCGGAAGCTTCCAAGTAACATGTCATGCAGGAGACATCTTTTTCAGCACAAGCACCGTGCTCAATATCAAAAAGATCCTTCCAGGATGACATTATAATGTTACTTACCGTACTAACTCTGCCATCCGGAGTTGGAAGCTTCCAAGCAACATGTCTTGCTGGAGGCATCTTTTTCAGCACAGGCACCGTGCTCAATATCAAAAAGATCCTTCCAGGAGGACATTATAATGTTACTTACCGTACTAACTCCGCCAACCGGAGTCGGAGCTTCCAAGTAGCATGTCATGCAGGAGGCATCTTTTTCAGCACAGGCACCGTGCTCAATATCAAAAAGATCCTTCCAGGATGACATCATAATGTTACTTACCGTACTAACTCTGCCATCCGGAGTTGGAAGCTTCCAAGCAACATGTCATGCAGGAGGCATCCTTTTCAGCACAAGCACCGTGCCAGAAACTTAACAAGATCCCTACGGGATGACACGGTGGTGTTGCTTGAAGAACCAACCGCGATCACCGGGGTCAGGAGCTGAATAGCAACAAAAATACTTGATCAGTCACGATCAAAGTTCATAGATCCACGCGTTTGCGCTTGTATTTTGGCCCAACCCATAACCGCCCGTAATTAGGACTTCACCGGTGGATAATAATGTTGCAGTTGAAAATAATCTAGACAATCGGCTTGTGCCCAAGAGACCTGCAACAACACTAAACGTATTGTTCGCAGGATCATATAAGACCGCGTTGCTGGCGCCGCCGGCCAGCAGTGCTTTGCCGCTGGGCAATAAGATGGAAGTACCTTGATGTTTATATCGAATGGTTGGCATCTCACCAATAGCGTTAAATGTACCCGTCTCAGGATTATATATCTCTGCGCTTGCATACGCACCCCGATCGTCACGTTCATCTGACCCGCCGTTAATAAGAACCCGCCCGTCCGGAAGGGGTACCGCGTCGTGTTTGTGGCGCCTGGTGGTCATATTACCAGTGGTGCTGAATGTGCCGGCAGCAGGATCGTAAATTTCTGCGCTGGCATAGATAGTTATGGCAGATTGCCGGCCTCGATGCCCACCTGTAATCAGAATTTTGCCATTTTTGAGCATCGTTACAGTATGCGACTCCCGTGTCGTTGTCATATCACCCGTCGGCGCAAAAGTATCAGTCACGGGATCGTATAATTCTGCGCTGGAGAGAAACGTCCATCCAGTTCCAACTCCGCCAGCAAAAAGAACCTTTCCATTATATAATAGTATTGCCACGTGGCCGCTGCGAGGAGTTGTCATCCGCCCTGCTGGCATGAAGTTGCCCGTGGCGGGATCGTAGATTTCGGCAGTGGCAAGATACGCCCCGTTATAACCGCCCGCAAGGAGCAATTTCCCATCAGGAAGTAAAGTCGAGCTGTGGCTGGCGCGAGCATCATTCATCGTGCCCGCCGGCCTGAAGGATTTGGAATTGGAGTCGTAGATTTCAGCGGTTGCATAAGTTGCACTGGCAAAACCGCCAGTAACAAGAACTTTCCCGTTCGTCAACAACGTCGCTGTGTGAGCGGAGCGTGCCGTGCTCATGGTGCCAATGGGCGTAATCAGGCCAGAGCCGGGTGTAGCAATTAGCGGCGCGTCAATGACCTGATGGCGGCAAGTGATCGAGGTGACTACCACGAGCATTGCGATTGCACTGTTCGATAATTTGAGCATAGGATATTCTTCTCCCGAGATAACTATTTGGCTTCTCACCTGCCTTTGTAATGCAAACTTGTAAAACTTTGCATTTTTAGCAAAGCTTTTGGTTGCGACTTTGCCAGCCGGAAGTCTCTGCGAATCTTTGCGAGGCTCTGCGTGAGTTTTTTCTTGTTGCGGCTACGCCGCACTGTGTTGAGCTGTAGCGAACTTGCGTACTGGCTGTAGTCTAGGCACACACAATCATGGGCGTGTGTTTCAGCCTTTCCTGGCCGTTACGTGCTGGCGGAGGGCACCGGCGCGACGGGATACATCAATGGTGATGCGAGATACCCTTTGTGCCGGCCAGCGCCTGCCAGCGGGCGTACATGGCGTTGAGGGCGGGAGCCGATGGAGTCGGGGCGCCCATCCGCCATGCGGCCACATGAGCGTTCACGACGTGTTCAGCGGCATCGAGTTCTTCACGATACGCACGAATGAGCTGCCGGCCCGGTTGCGTGCGGCGGCGTCCAGGCACGCTCTTGAAGGTCGCTCCGTTGGCGAGCAAGCCCCAGAACCCATGCTGCATACCGAGGGTAGACTCGACGACGAACTGGGCCAGGTCGTGTGGCAGATCCCGTCCTGAGGCCATCGTCGTTCCCTGGATGCGCTTGCGCTTGGCAGGCGCCGCCACCCACGTGCACAAGCGACCGATGTCCATTTTGTAGAATGATACTTGCATGATCATGAACGACACCCTTCCAGATAACTAGCTTCCTGAATTTACTACGACGATAAGTCAACGCAGCGACTGAGAATGTCATGCTGAAAGCATCTTCCCAAGCGCTGGGCACGAGACCTAGGGAAGATGCCTACAGCATGACAACTTGAGGAGTGCGGTTTTGACTTAACATTGTCAAGCTAGCCCTGAAAGCGAATAAAATCCTTATTCGCCACCGAACGCGTACGCTGGCATACCTCATACCCGTTACTGCTGCCGTTATCGTTGGTGTTGCCTTCAATCGTTGAGAACACCGTCCCCGCGCCTTCAAAGCTAAAACCCGTGTGTACCCAATTTGTTCCCGTCTGTCTAACCAGAAATATTTGAGCCGCTCCCAAAGCCGGCCAGGCAACACTGCCGCTGGCTAGATGCTCCCCTTTAACGAGTAGGTCGGCTTGTTTGGCTTGATAAGCCAATGCGTCGCACGAGACGGAGCCGGGTATGGGCATGGGACGATTCAAGAGCATACAAGCCTGTTTCATCGCGAAAGTCAGGAAGCCGGCGCACCAACGCCATTCGAGTCCTTGATTGCCGCCAACGTAAACCCGCACCCATGGTCCGCAGTTATCACCTCCCATTTCAATGGGATGCTGAGCAAGATGCTGCTTCGCCACTCTCAAGACGGCACTGGCCAGGGTTGCGTTGGCGGGCAGCTTTATCGGTTGAAGTGCCTGGTTGAGTGGCTCGATCAGAGCGCTCCAGGTCTGGGGGCCTACTTTTCCAGTGCCAGTTATCCCACGGGACTGCTGGAATGCCTTGACGCATCTTTCGGTCGCGTCACCAAAGTCCCCGTCAATCGTAGTTGCAAATCCGCCAAAGCTCAGCCACTCCTGGACTTTGCGGGCTTTCGCTCCGGTATCGCCTTTTTTGATGGTGGTATCGAACGCCAATTCTCTGGTGACATAGGACGGATAACTGAGCATAAATCTGTTTCCTCATGAATTGAATATCGCTGAATTCTTACGGAATAAAAAACGACCAACGGATTTTGTTCTCCGTTGGTCGCTTTTGCTTCAGTTGGGGAATCTGAAACTATTAAAGTTTTTTTCTAACTCTTGCGACCCGATGAGCTATACTCGAGGTGTTCGGCGAAATCTAACAAGTTTACTCTGAAATGCAAGGGGAAGATGGAAAGAAAGAATCGCATGAGAATCGCCCGACGATGAATCGCCGGGCGAAGAAGTGCAAGCGTTATGAATGGCGCTAAGAAATAGGACGCTTTAGCGTCCTTTCTTATTTCAGCCCCACGATTCATCGTGGGGCGCTGGAGTTTGGCTGTTTCAAGAGTATGTATGTAAATAAATATTGACATACTCATATCAACTTCGTATCTTCCGGTTA
>JBOHQX010000072.1:0-4137 GCA_050732395.1 bacterium | reverse complement strand
CGCGTGAGGTCGAAAGAACCGCAGTCAAACTGCTTGCCGAATACAAGCCTGACCGCAAGCTTCAAACCAATGTGGAGTTCTACACCGCATTGCTCCTGCACGGTTTGGGTCTCGAGACCGGGCTATTCACGCCGACATTCGCCATCGGCCGGGTGGCCGGTTGGACGGCGCATTGCCTGGAACAACTCGGTGACAACCGCCTCTTTCGCCCTCAATCGGCTTATACCGGCGTGAAGAATCGACACTGGGTGCCGGTCGAGGAGCGATAGCATGAAATGGAGTTATGCTGTCGTTGCGCTTAGTCTGTGCGGCATCGCGTCCGTGTCGGCGTTGACTGCCCCGCTCGGTGCGCAACAACCAGGAAGCATACATAATGACAGCGGACTCGCGTTGCTGGTGGCTAAACAGAATGCGCAACCGACGCTGCGCATCGTTTTGCCGCACCAGCCGGATTCAGATCGTTCCATCGAGGTCATCTTTCCAGAGCACGTGACCGTCAGAAGGCACGGGAGCGTCAACTCGGAGCACTTGTACCTATTTCGGCCAGGACCGCAGGGTGCACGACCGGCTTGGCAGCGAGTTGGGCGATCGCTGCAGTACGAAAGGGATCTCCCTGGCGCGGTGCACATGATCGCGCGAGCGACACTGGAAGATGACGGCGTCCGCTTCCACTATGAGTTCAGCAACCGATCCAACGTGGCGTACGACATGATCTATGCCGTTACCGATCCCCGGCTCACATCGATATTCCACGACGTGCGCCTGGAGCGGACGTATGTCCATTACCGCGATGGGTTCGATCTGCTCGCCTCGGAGACGCCGAGCCGACTCACCATGCCACTCGATCAGTGGTTGCCATCCCGATACCTAGCCTCGTTCACGTGGCCGGTGCCAGCAGAGCGAATCGAGCACCGGGGAGACGGCATCACGTACTACAACGCCTCGCGAGCGGTGGATGAGCCTCTCATTGCGACGCTCTCGACGGATCGTAAGTGGCTGGTCGCCAGTTTCGCTCGAGAAGCAGGCAACGTGTGGAGCAATCCGGAACTGACGTGTCAGCACGTCGATCCCGAGACATTATTGGCGCCAGGCCAGGACGCGGTACTGGAGGTCAAGATCCTTGTTCTTCATGGCTCCCTCGACGACGTCTTGCAGAGGGTCCTCCAGCAACGCTTTTCTCTGAAACAGGGTAATGCGAAATGATTTCCCATTTACCATAGAAAAATTTCTTGTAAAATGTCGTCAGAAGTCGTACTTTCTCTTTTAAAATTCGGAAAGTAGCGAAAACTAAGTTGCCGCACATCCGATCTTGAGATGACCGTCATGGCCACCAACTCTATTCAAATTGTACGCCTGATCACAACATTGGTCGGAGGGCCGATCACGCGACTGCCCGCATGGATGATGACCGCGCTATTCCTGATCGCAGTGACCAGCACAACCGTTGGCGCCCAGAAGTCGAGCGGCCCCGCAGCGGGAACATTGATCGTTGATGGCGGTGGGACGACAAAAGCGGTCGTAGACAGGTTCGTTGAGCTGGCCGGTGGGCCTCAAGCCCGCGTCGTCGTGTTTCCTACCGGCGCCTCCGCGATCCGCTTTGGTGAGCAAAACATCATTCTCGATCCGGACTGGCCACGAGACCGTAAGGAGTGGCGCGACTACGACGCTTACCTCAGGAAGTGGTTTGGTGTCGATGATATTCGGATACTCCACACGCGTGATCGCAACGAAGCGGATACCGAACGGTTTGTCGAGCCGCTCAAGTCCGCAACCGGTGTGTATTTGGCACCAGGAAATTCCAGGCGATATGCTGCTGCTTACTTAGGAACGCGCACGGTCACGGAGCCGAGGGCAGTACTCGACCGAGGAGGTGTGATCTTCGGCAGTTCGGCGGGGGCAATTATCCAGGGTTCGTTTCTCGTGCGAGGGCGACCTGACAAACCTCTTTTGATGGCGCCGGGCCAAACTACTGGCTTCGGGTTCATGACCAATGTCGCAATCAATCCACATCTGACATCGGCAAAGCGGGACGCTGAGTTGGTAAACGTCGTCGATGCGCATCCGCATATCCTCGGAATTGGTATTGACGACGAGGCTGCCCTTATCGTCCGGAAGAACGCTTTTGAGGTGATCGGCGCTGGTCGGGTCGCGATCTACGACAACGTCCGCCGAGACGGGACTTGGTACTACTGGCTGCAACCCGGTGATCACTTCGACCTATCGACATGGACTAAGATCGAACTATAGAATCACTTTTTAAGAAAGGTGCAAAAAATGTATTTTCAACAATTTTCCGGCCTGTTAACATGGGTTCTGATGCTGTCTACTCATATCGTCCTTTTTGCAGCAGTTAGCGACGCGCTGCAGGTAGGCGATAAAGCCCCCAGCTTCGTTGCCAATGACCAGGACGGCAACCTCTGGAAGTTTGAGGATCACCTTGGCAAGGGCTATCTCGTCGTTTATTTCTATCCGGCAGCGATGACCGGCGGCTGCACCAAACAGGCTTGCAGCTATCGCGACCAGAAGAGCGGCTTCGACGATATGCACGTCGAGATCGTCGGCATCAGCGGCGATCCGGTGAGAAATCTCAAGTATTTTCAAGAGGCGCAGCAATTAAATTTCACCTTGCTCTCGGATGTCAGTGGTGAAATCGCCACGAAATTTGGCGTGCCAATTGGTAATGGCGGCGTTATTACCCGCAGCATCAATGGTCAGGACAAAAATCTGGAACGGATGGTTACCGCGTCACGCTGGACTTTCGTCATTGACCCGCAGGGCAAGGTTGTCTACAAAGACGCCGAGGTTAATGCCGCCGAAGACAGCCAAAAGGTCAGCGATTTTGTGCGCAAGCACAGCCAGGCTAAAAAATGAAAAAGGAGATTTATGAATACTTCTGCCACGCCGCAGGTCGACTGCGAGCGACACCACACCACGTTGTACGTGAGCGACGTCCTTGCTGCCGTCGACTTCTATACAAACAAGCTCGGCTTCAGCCTGGGCTTTAAATGGGGCGACCCGCCGACCATGGCGGGTGTAAATTTGGATCAGGTGCAGGTATTCCTGGAGCAGGGCACACCCAACCCTCAAGGCTGCTCGGTGTATTTCGTCGTGAGCGAAGCTGATAAGCTCCACGAGTTTCATCGCGCCAACGGCGTCGAAATCGTGGTGCCGCCGGAGGACAGGCCGTACGGATTGCGTGACTACACCGTGCGAGACCTGCACGGGTACATTCTCAATTTCGGGCAGTACATCTACAACGTTGGGCCTCCCATTGAAATTGAGCGCGTGGAGGTTTCGGTGCGCCTGGAGAAGCGTCTTGCCGCTTTGCTCAATGACCTGGCCAGCCACAAGCGCATGAGCTTGACGAGTTGCCTCGAAGAAATCCTGCTGCACACCTGCGAGCCGCTCGGCGACGGCGTCGCCAGCCCGCATACCAAGAGCCAGCTCAGATATATTCAGCAACTGAAAACAAAGCACGCTATCGACTACGACTGCCACGCGAGCTACCGCTTCGTCGAGAAGTCATAGCCCTGGCCGCCGTGCAAAAAACATTTTCGCAAGATGATTGTGGCAAAATAATTAAAAGGTTTTAAAATTATCTTGCGAGACTTTCTCTGGCCTTCGCGTCGTTCTAATCGCAGTTCTGAACACCCATAAAACACGGAAATTGGTCAATCAGAATGCCTACCCACATCATTGCGATGAGGGCCGAAAAACCGACGCGGAGCAAAAGAGTAATCGGATTCGCCGTGATACTATTTCCCGCTCGTACGTTTCGCACGAGCGGCGTCAGGATGACGATGAGTATCATTGGCAAGAACCACAATAAGCCAAATAACGGGATGGGAAAACCTTCATGAAAACTTCGCCTGTTTATCAATTCGAGGATCATGAACGGCAGCACGAGGATAAAGCCGCTGATCGCCGCTGATCTGAGGTTGGTGATGATGTTTTTCACGGCATCTCCCTGTGTGATTTGTAGAATATGTTCTTTGATAATCCCTATGGCTGTTTCGACGAACATCCATAGCACTAAGCCGAACAAACCTCGCTCTGTCTGTTGTTTCCGTTCGTTGCAGAGGTCATTGAAGGTTTGCGCCATGGACTCTCCAAGCTGCTCTCTGAATGCTCTTGGAT
>JBOHQX010000071.1:0-29662 GCA_050732395.1 bacterium | reverse complement strand
AACACCGATTTTCATTATAAAAATTGGGTAAATTTTTACGTCGGTTTTTTGTGCTAGAATACTTGGCGATGCTCATAAAACCCTTGTTGTTCTTTGAAATTCTCAGTTTCTGCTTGACCACTCCAGGAGATTTTATTTACCATATTTATTGAATAATTGTTGATTTTATAAAAGTTAATTTGTATTGTTCGACTGACGCAGGTAAGGTTTTGCTGGAAAATCTCTATCTTTTATCCGCGTGCCAGCTTTTTAACTTTTCAATTTATACTTCTCATTCAATAATTACGGTAAATAATGCATCGCCACGATCAGTTCTTTCTCAAACCGCAAAACCCCGTACATAAACAGTACGAAGCCCTACGCGCTTTTTACGTGGACGAGAGAACTGCCGCAGATGTTGCGCAAGCATTTGGTTTTTCCGAAAGCTACTTCAATAAATTGCGCACGTTGTTTCATCAGCGCTTGCTCACGAATGAGTCTCCGCCCTTTTTTGTCGAACACCAACCTGGCCCCAAGCGCAAAGTTGTCGAAATGTCTGTCACCGAAATGATTATCGCTTTGCGCAAACAAAACTATTCGATTCAGGATATTCGTGCCGCCTTGGATGCCAAAGGGCAGCAGATCAATTTGATGCAAATCGATCAGGTGCTCAAAGACGATGGTTTTGCGCGTTTGCCTAGACGCACCCGCCGGGAAAAAGAACTAACGACACCACCCCGCAAACTGGAATCACCTCGCGCGGAACGGCTTGATCTTGCGGCGTGGCTTCGCACGGCATCATCGGAACGACTCCTCATCGCCACACGTCACGGCGGTTTGCTGTTATTTTATCCCTTTCTGCAACAATTGGGTATCGGCCGTTTAGTGCGCACCGCAGGTTACCCGGCCACCAAACAACTTAGTGCGTTGAATTATATTTTATCTTTTCTTGTACTCAAATTGCTGGACAAGGAGCGGCTGTCTCATGTCGATCAACTCTGTCTGGATAGCGGCGTGGGGCTGTTCGCCGGTCTCACGGCGCTGCCGAAAAATGCCGCCTTGTCGTCTTACTCTTATAATGTTACTCGAAAGATGAATTGGGCGTTTCTGAAAGCGCTCGGCCGGGCGACACACCAACTGGCGCCTTTTCGTGGTGACTTCAATCTCGACTTTACGGCGATTCCCCATTGGGGCGACGCCAGTGTGCTTGAAAATAACTGGAAAGGCAATCATCATCAATCGTTGAAATCGGTTTTAGCGTTTCTGGCCCAAGACCCAGATTCCGGCATTCTCGCCTACGGCAATGCCGAAGTGAAGCATCGCGATCAAAATGACGAAGTTTTGACCTTCGTTGACTTCTGGAAAGAAACGCATCGTGACCAGCCGCTGAAGTGCTTGATCTTCGATGCGCGACTGACCACCTATGAAAATCTCAGTCGACTCAATCGCGACGGCATCAAATTCATTACCTTGCGCCGGCGTGGAAAGAACTTAGTTGAAAATGTCCGTCATCTGGCCGCCGATCAATGGCACACGGTCAGCATCGAACATCCGAAACGCAAGTACCAAAAACCGCGCGTGCATGACTCGAAAGTTTCACTGTCTGGGTACAAAGGCTTAATACGACAATTGATAATCACCAACATCGGTCGCGAACAGCCAGTGTTTCTCATCACCAATGATTTTGATACGGAAACCAAAGACTTGGTGGCCAAGTATGCCCATCGTTGGCTGGTGGAAAAGAACATCAATGAATGTCTTGATTTTTTCCATCTCAACCTGTTGTCTTCGTCTATCGTGGTCAAAGTCGATTTTGACTTGACCATGACGATTCTGACTGCAACGCTGTATCGGCTGTTGGCGCGCGTGCTTCGCGGCTTTGAGATGCTTACCGCTAAACGGCTTTTTCAAAATTTTGTTGACAACGGGGCTGAACTTGAAATTACAAAGACACAAATTACTATTCACCTGCAAAAGAAAGCTCACAACCCGATTCTCTTTGAGACGAAAACTTTTCAAAAGTCCTGGAATATCCCTTGGCTTAAGGGTATCCAATTGCAATTTGAACGCCAGAACACGACCTAAATTCTTTACCCTAATTTTTTAATGAAAATCGGTGTTCAACGTAGCGCATCTGGTTCTCCTCACAATGACGCTATAATTTACAAAATGCGAGGAGGGGAACGCAAGACGTTTTCACACAGTCTGATTCCTGCTGAATGACATCTTGCCACCGCCTGCCCGATCGGCATCCGTAGTATAATTGTAGCCTGCTGCAATGCCACGGCCACCGCCGTGATTGACCACCGCGAAGAACAATATATCAACGAAACCATCGTCATCGCCAGAATTGGGTGTGCCGTCAGGACCATAATTATCGAAATTTGCAAAATTGATCACGTCATCTGCTTTATCCAAGATATTGTTCCAAAAAGCCTGCGGAGCTGGGTCATTCGGAAGGCCTCCACCCGGGAGTCCATAATTGAAATCAGACACAAAACATTCCGTGCTGTTTCTCCCGAAGGGCGTCATGTTTAGAATGTGATTTCCAAATGACATATCCTCGAAGTAATTCGGAATGCTGAGAGGCTGGCTGGGAGAATTGTCGCAAATGGCGGCATACCAAGCGGGCAAATTAATGGTGCCGGCATCCGGGCCACAGGCATAGATCACTATAGCGCCCACTTGCCCATTAGCTGGAAGGTATTGGACAATTTGGCTTTCCGTGGTTTGACAGACAATTTCTTCAGCAGCATGCACAGAGAAAACAGCCACGAGCCAAGCCATGGCCACAGTCAAACAGCAGGTCACTTTCATGTTGTCGCTCCATTCCGGTCTAGTTCAGCATCAAGATTTTAAGAGTACTGCGTAATTCTCCCCCGAGAATTACCCGGCAAAAATAGATGCCGGAAGTTACTCGATGTCCGTGATTGTCTACGCCGTCCCATGTTGCTTCAAATTTTCCCTGATTCGCAAAAGTGCTGGCCAAACTTCTGATTTCCTTTCCATTGATGTCATAGATTTTAATTTCCAGCCATTGATTCCGGGCAAGCTGGAGATGGAATTTCGTTTGCGAATTGAATGGATTTGGATAACTACTGAGTACGACGGAGTTGATTTCCTCCATTCCTTTTTGAGACTTTACCGCGTTAGGCAAGCGATGCGACATATAGATTTGTTCACCCTCAACGGGAGGATGGGTGATAATGCGGGTAAAATAAAGCGTATTTCCATCCGACGAAATGGAAGGACGGATTTCAGCTTCAGGAGTATTGATTGGCGGGCCAATATTCACCGAAGGTTGCCATGCTCCACCCTCGAATTTCGTGTACCAAATTTCCCGTTCCCAGGGACTGTTACCCAATCTTTGGAAATAAATAATCTTTCCATCGTTGGAGAGACTCGGTGCAACTTCCCATCCGGAATTATCCTCATAGTTATCGAAAATCAGTTTCGGATAGGTCCAACCAGTATCGGCCTTGACTGAAAAGCACAAATCAGGCGGATTCACTTGAGGATCCGCGCTGTGCCGGTAATGATAACAATCGAAAATTAACGTCATTCCATCTTCCGAAATGCTGCAACTCCATTCCGCAAAGGTAGTATTGATTGGAGCGCCCATATTCACGGCCTGGCCCCAGCTTGTGTCTTGCCACATGGAATAATAAATATCGTAGCTGTTACTGTTGGTATAGCGAGTAAAATACAAAACCTTGCCATCGGCCGTCACCGTTGGCGAAAGCTCCCGTTGCGGGGTATTGATATTCGGCCCCAACCGGACTGGTTCGGCCCATTTCTCTCCATCCCAGTCGGAATAGTAGATATCCTCGGTTGAGCGGGTGATGCGATCCGAGGCAAAATAAAGCCGCTTACTATCGCGTGTGATAAATGAAAATGAGCTTTCCGACCCCGGCGCATTGATCGGCGGCGGGAGTTTTTCCGGGATACTCCATTGTTGGGCATAAAGTGTTGAACATGCCGCAAACGAAGCGATGAGAGTGATGATTTCTCTGCGTATCAACATTTGGGTTCGCCTTCTCTATGCGGTTGTGCGTGTGCATTTGCACTTAACATACAAACTATCAAGCTTATGAGAAAGCAGAGACGCTTTTTCATGGCAAGCGGATTCGGCGAAAAAACTCTTAGCGTATTAACGTTCGGTACTTTTTAGCGAAGGAAGAAGTGGGAAGGGAGAAGAAACTTCGGCATCGACACGACAGGTCCCATCTTCCATGGCGGCAGGTTCGCTCTCGAATGTCAGGTTTGCCGGAGAATAGTGATTTGAGCACTAAATATCAAGAATTGTTACAACAATTTAACCTCAAGTTCTCACGAGCAAGTTACCACGAAAATACTTGTTGCATCCTATTGTTTGTGGAGTCTTATAGAGTGCAACATCTGGATTCATAGAGTCGAGTGGATGATGGATTTTCATCACCGATGGGTAACCATCCGGACATGATAATTCTTACGAGAAACCTCCCTCCCACCGTGCTGCTTAAAATTAGGCATGAGAGACAGACTCTATCTCACCTGCTCTTGCGCCAGCACGAAATCGCCGAAGCCCCGCTGATCGACAAAGAGAAAATGCCGTTGCAGCTTGTGATAGCGCCAAATCTGGCGGCGTTGCAGACGGGGTTGGTAGTTATCCACTTCTATGGCATCAGGCATGCCCAATTGAATAAAGATTCTGCCCAGATCCGTTTTCCAGCCCTCACGGCTCCCGCCGAAGTTTTCGTTCGCAAACTCCACGCGTTTATAAAAAGCTGCCATCGCCTCGTTTTCCGGCGTGGCCGGCGTGTCATCGCGTTTGCGCCAAAAATCCACCAAAGCACCGCGCTGCGCACCCAAAGAAGAATCAGCGGTCACCCGTGCCAGGGCCTTGCGCTCGGCGGCACTCGCGATTAGGCCGGCTTGGGCGAGTGCTTGCTGCAAATGCATGCCGCTCGCTGGAACGCCGTTCCAGGTCACACGGAATTTTTGCATGACACTCTTTTTGTGTTTTCCGTGTTCAACTTGCATTTCGAACTCGTAGGCGCCATATGGCAGATGATCGGTCCAGATCGGCAAAAGCAATTTTTCCAGCACGGCTTGCCGGGGCCATGGCCGCCTTTGATCGACAATGGTCTTGTTCTGCCGATCGCGGATGATTTGCCGTAAGTACAAGGGCTTTTCGTCCATGGGCGACTTGATTTCCAAATAGGAATGCAGCTCCTGTCCGGGCGCGGCTACATTTTGGAAGAAGCCGGGCACAATGGCCGGCCTGCCCGCGCTGTCCGTTTCGAATTGATTCGTAACAATGATGTCGCTCAAGGCGAGCCCAGGATCGGCAAGCGCAAAGCTCTGCAGGATCTTTTTCTCCGAGAAGCTTGTTTGCCGGCCGCCGGCGGCATCGGTAATCGTTACCGTGGCCTCGTATGTTCCCGGGGACAGATCGAATTCAAACAGCTCGAAGTGGATTTCTTGGGAGAGATTCGTCTCAGCGTAATCTTTGACGTGAAATTGTTGCTGGGATTCGCGCTCCGCCACACCGAAGCCGTCATGGTCGATCACGGCAATGCTCACGCCATAGCGCGCTTCGTACCCTTGACCCAATTTGATGAAGCTCAGCGCGTCTCTTGGCACGCCGACCAGAATGATCAAACGGCTCTTGTTCGCGTCGTGCGCGGACACGTTGATCAATTTGCATTGCAAGGCGGGAGATTGGCCGTCAGGCATTGTGAAGAGTGCTGCCCACGCCGAGGTAAAAATCAAGAAAAACAGAAAGAAAGCCTTCATGGATTCCGACTCCTTCGGAAAAGTCATCAGTAAAGTCCTTTGGGGCTTTATACGTTCATTTGGGCTGCTCTGGCGAAAGCCGGAATCTGTCATTTTGATCTTGCGATTCCTGCCACGATTCCATAGCTTTCTGCAAAGTCGGAAATAAGCCAGCCTTTTTCAGAATTTTAATATTGTTGGACGGGTGCATGAAAATCTTGCCTCGTTTTGTGACAGCCACCATTTGCTTTTCGACATTCACGTTTGCGACCGCTGCCGCGGCGGCAAGGGAGCCTGGGCTGGCAAGGGCATGGGGGCCAGACGCCCGCGTAGATAGTCTGGTGGCGAAGGGGACCCGTTTGTCCGCGCAATATCACTGGGAGGACGCGTATAAAGCGTTTGAGCAGGCGCATCGCCTGGACCGGCGCTCACGCGCGGCTTTGATTGGCCTGGGAAAAATCGATATCGAGCGCGGCCGGTGGGGCAAAGCCGACAATCGTTTTGAAGACGTGCTCAAGCTCAATCCGAACGATCTGGAAGCCAGCCATTATCGCGGTATTTGTTATCGCGAAAACGGGAAGTACAAAGCGCTGTTGTTGCGCAAATGGGACTTCAACAATGCCGAGAAAAAATTCAACGCCGTGCTCGCCCGGGATTCATTGTTTCTCGACACAATTTATCAACTCGCGGTTTTGGAGCGTTATCGCGACCACTATGAGAATGCCATACGGATCGGGCACACCGCACAACGGCTGCGGCCGGATCTTTCCAGCTCCTGGGTGGGGTTGTTCCGGTTGTATCGTTATTACTTGGACAACACCGGGGACGGTGAAGCTTTCAGGTGGCTGGCGGCGCAGGCTTCGCCCTGTGCGCAATATGCCTTGGGTGAGAAATACCGTTTGAAGCGCGAATTCGTCATGGCCGACTCAATATTTCGTGCGCTGATGGATGAGAGCATCGTGATGAACAAGCAACGCGTGCGGCTTTCGCGCGCACGAATGTATTACGCGCAAGGCGTTCCTCAGGCTGCACAGGAGCACTTCTGGCGCGCGGTCAATAGCATCTCTTCGCAACCCGACGCGGATTTGGTTTTCGAAGACGTTAAATACATCCTTACCGACGAAGAGCTGCACGAATATCGCCTCTTGCGCGAGCCCGGACAGTTACAGGATTTTTTTCGCAGGTTGTGGAGCCGCCGCGACCCCACGCCCGCGGCGAGCATCAACGTGCGCCTGGTTGAGCATTATCGCCGGCTGAACTATGCGGAACAGCATTACGCGTTCGACGGCTTTCGTGTCCACTTCAATAACCCCGACAAGCTGAATTATTTGAAGTATCCCCAGATTTACTCGCTCAATCATGAATTTAACGACAAGGGGCTGGTTTATTTGCGCCACGGCCAGCCGGATGATACCGCGTTGAACGTGGGCGCCAATAGCCTGCCAAATGAATCGTGGCGTTATTTCAAGTCCTCGGTCAGCGAAGAATTGGTTTTTCATTTTGTGATCGACGCAGGCGCGGTCGGCAACAATTGGAGGCTCACGCCGTTGCTCACCGACCCGGCCATGTTGGAGGCGCGGTTGAGCTGGGGCACGATCTATTATCGCATGCTGCAGGCCACGCCGACGGAGCGCATGGCCGTTGAACAGGATATGATTTCCGTGGCCACGAAGTCCGTCGCCATCGGCTTCGAAACCGATCGCCATACCTGGTCGAAGAATGTAGACCCGCTGGCCGCCGCGTTCTATAGCGCCGTCTTCAAAGGCGAAGCCGGCAACGACGTCATGGAGCTGTATTACGCCATTCCCGTGAAGGAATTGACCCGTGATCGCGAGCAACCAGACAACGACGCCATTCTGGAAAAGGGCATGGTTGTGCGTGACTTGCATGAGCGGGAAATCCAACGCAGCGACCGGCAGGTCAAACTCGCGCTGCTGTCGCATCCGCAAATCGTGCACGGCTTGTTTATCGATGGGTATCGCGTGCAGGCGCCGCCGGATTCTTATTTCGTCGCGTTTCACGCGCGCCAGGTCGATGTGACCCCCAGCCGGCTCGCGGGTTATAAAGGCGGAATATATTTGCCCGATTTCGATACCGGCAAGGTGAGCGTGAGCGATCTGGTGCTGGCGTTCGAAATAGAGCCCACCAGCGCCGAAGGCGTCTTCGTGAAAAACGGCCTGAAAATCATGCCTAACCCTTACAAAAGCTTCGACCGGCTGCAACCGGTGATGCTGTATTTCGAAGTGTACAACCTGGTGCCCGGTGAAAACGGAATGACCGCGTTCACGATCGATTATACCGTGGAGCTATTGGAAAAGAAAAAGAGCGCGCTTGCAAAAATCGGAGGCATTTTTGGCGGGGGCACGAAATCGAGAATTTCGCTTTCAGCCGAGCGTGAAGGCGACGCGCCGACGGCGATCGAGCAGATCGGGTTGGATTTGAGCAAAGCGGAGGCCGGCGAGTTCGAATTGACGGTGACGGTTACGGATCGCCATGCCAAGAAGGAAGCGAAAGCAACGAGCAGGTTGATCCTGAATTAGTGGGGTAATGATTAGGCCTCGGGCCTGCAAGCATTCCATTGCGGATTTGGGATTGCGAAATGCGGAACAGAAACCCAAATTTCCGCAATCCGCAATCCCAAATCCGCAATCGAATCTCAGCTTGCCGTTTGGCGAATGAGCAGGAAACGCCCGTCGCCGTGTTCATCGTAAAAGAGGAATTCACGCACCGGGTTTTCATAGCGCCAGATTTCGAGGCTGCGCCCGTATTGCTGATCAAAGCGGCGCGAAACGTTGTCCGGGGGACCATGAATGACGTAAATCCTGCCACGGTCGGTTTCCCAGCCCTCGGTTTTCCCCCAGGAGTATTGATTGTTGGCTTCACCCACGCGCCAATAAAATTCCTCCTCCAATAAATTGGTTTTCGATTCCGGCGTCGGATTGCGATTCTTCCAGAATTCGGCCAGCAATTCACGCTGGCGCTCCGGTGAGCCGTTTTTCAATTCTTTCCAATCTTTGGAATCCATGATCAATCGCATGGGCGCGATATAATCCGCCAGCGCACGCTTGGAGGTAGGACGTAGCGCCCAGCGCACCATCAACGGGCGGCTCGCCTCCACGGTCTGATCGTTGGAAAGTACGTGCATTTTGAGCTGTTGGCGGCCCAGCGCGAGCTGCGTTGGCGGGATCGGAAAAAACAAATTGACGGTTGCCGTGTAGGCGACGGTATCGATGCTGGCTTGCGCACTGTGCCCTTCTTCTTCCGGGTTGCCGACGGAAAGGCCGGCGCGTATGCGCTGGCCGACACTGACGTTACGCGCCTGCGCGAAGGCATAAATGGTCTGATTGAAACGTTGCCGGAACGCCGGCACGATTTGTTCGGCGTCGGGAAAGCCGTGCGGCACTTCATCCAGCAACAAAATGTCGCTCAAAACCAGGCCGGCACCGCTCAAATCGCGTACGTTTATTGGATAGGTATAAAACCCGTGCCCTTTGGCAACCTCATCAGTGATCGAGGCCTCCAGCGTATACTGGCCGGGCGGCGGCGCATCCAAAAACTTCGCCACGCGTACAAAGAGCGATTCCGGTTGAGTGCTTTGATACGTATCGACCGTCAATTGTCGTTCGTCATCCACCAACTGCACCGTTTCCGACTTCTGATTGCGCAAGGCGAGGGTGAGATTGAAGCGGGAGGCGAATTTGGTGTCGACGCGCTCGAATTGCAGGCTGCGGTGCGGGACGTCAACGATCACCCATATGCGATTGCGATTGCCGTCATCAACCATGTTTACAGCTTGCACGCCGAAACGCAACACGCCGTGATTAGCGCCGTTGGCGCCGGGCCCCGGCCGGCTTTGCTGGCCGCCGGCGCAGCCGAGGACGGCGAATCCGATAACATGAAGGCCGGCGAGTGCAATCCCACGAGCAGCCTGCCGGCAACGCCCGGCCCTCGCGGAGGCACACGAAGAATTTTTGCGGGTCATATGAAATACCTTTTCAGAAGTCGGTCCCAAGCGAGAACATATATCTCGGTTTGGAAAAGTACTGCAAATCCGTTCGCCAGGCGGCGTCGATGCGCAGCAGGCCGATGGGGCTGTAGAAGCGGATGCCCCACCCGATACTGCTGATAATATCATCCGTCACGCGCTGACCTTGGCTGTTGCGCGTAAAGGCGCGAAAGCCGCTGCTTTCGGTCCAGGCGCTGCCGACGTCAAAGAACGCCGCACCGCGCACGCCTTGAAAGAGCAATGGCAGGGGCGCCTGCAGCAACAAGAATTGAATGAACGGAAAACGAATCTCGCCGTTCACCAGGAAGTAACGTGTGCCGATTTTTTCGTAGTAATCAGTGCCGCGCAGGGGATAAACGAACTGGCTGTAGGTGAGATTATCGATGTCTTCGAGACTCAGATTCTGTGCGAACTGGGCGTCGATCCAGTTTTCAAGGCCACCGAGAATGAATTGCTGTGGCTGCTTGCCGAAGCTGGCGCCGCCGCTCAAACGCAATGCAAAGCTCCATTCGCGGCCGATCGGCTGGTAGGCGCGCCAATCCATGGTCAAGCTGCTGAATTCATGGGGATTGCTGCCTACGCCAGGGCTGAACGCCGCTTGAAGAATGCTGCGCCGGGCATCGACGGGCCCAAAGTATCCCCAACGCGTGTAATCACGCACCATCCCGACGGTGAAAATGACCGCCCGATCCTTTGACACCGGAAAATCATAGGTGAGGTTATCGCGCAGAGTGGCCAGAAAAATCGCGGAGCTCTCCAAGCGTATGAATCGTGATAACGGATACTGAATGCCTCCAATCAAATTCAAGTAGCGGAACCGTTCGATGCTGCCGAAAAAATCGGAGAGAAAGAAGCGCACTTGCTGACCGCCAGCGATGAAAAAGTTGGACCGCTGGCCTAAATAACTGTAGCTCAAAGAGAAATCACTGTTTGACAGCGAACGGTTGAGGTAAGCGCCGATGCCGATTTGATGATTGCCGGTCAAATCGGACAGATAAAGCTGGCCGAGACCCTGTATGCCGAAGAAGGGGTCGTAGCCGCTCACGGCGCCGACGTAGTCCACGCTGAACTTGGGGCGATAGGATTTCACGATGTAGCTGCCGTCTTCGGCAAGATGGTTGGCGGGATTGAAGGGATCGCTGCCATTGGTCGGTCGCATGCTCGCGCCGTTATAGAAATCTCCGGCACCACTGCTGAACTCCTGATCGAAAACGAAGTTGCGGAAATTCCGCTCCTCTGTTTCGCTATCGCTCTTTTTTGCCAGTTGCGACGCATGCGTCGAATCGTTTGGCAGGGGCATGCGATTCTGCATGAAGTTGGTGAGCTCGAGTGTCTTGTGTTGGCCGAGATTGGCCAGAGGCGAGCGCCAGAGATACACGTCGTATCCGCCGCGATAAAACGAAGTGAAGGCCAGGCGCTGGCCACCGCGTGAAATCGACAAGTGCTGCACACCTACCATCAAGTCCGTCAAAGCAACTTCGTCGCCGGTGGAGAGTACGCGCAAATAAATGTTCGAGATGCCGTTGCGATCGGAAACGAACAACAGGCTGTCGGCGCTGTGATAAAATTCCGGCGAGTTTTCGTTCGATTCCCAGGGCGTAATGCGCTCCAGCGCACTGCCGTCGGGCCGGACGCGATACAGGTCGTTGTTGCGATAATTGCGTCCCCAAATGGGAATGCTGGCATCAACCGAGAGCGCGCCGCGATCGGAGACGAACACCAGCGTTTTCGCATCCGGCGACCAGCACGGCTCAAAATCCGAGAACACATCGTTGGTCACCTGCGTCAGCTTGCGCGACTCTACCTCGACCGAATAGATGTCGGTCTGGCAATCTTTCATGCCGGCAAAGGCGATACTCTTGTTGTCCGGTGACCAGGCCGGATTCCATAATCCGTGAAAGCCAAAGCTATAGGTGCGGATGATTTTTTTGCGCCGCACGTCGGCGACGTGGAGTACGTCTTGCCAGCCGCTTTTGGCCGAGAAAGCAATCAGGCGATTGTCCGGCGACCAGGTGATGCCCGGGCGCAGCCACTGCAGCTCTTCGATGCCGGAGCCTTTTTGCCCGCCAACGATGCGGCCGAGATTGCGGCCATCAATGGCGTTGACGAGGTAAATATCGAACAAACCGGAACGATCCGTGAGGTAAGCGATCAATGAGCCATCAGGAGAAAGCGCCGGGCTGTTGTTGATGAAATTCTCGGTCTTGCGATGATCCGTCAAAGCCGTGGCAATGTCGTTGGGCGCTTTGCGCTTGGCAAATTCGGGCCAGTACCATTCTTTGACGGAGCGATGCCATTGCTCGGTGATGACTTCCGGCTTCTCGCCCAGTGCACGCATGAATGCTGCTGGAAAGTTTCGCGTCGTGCGCAATTCCTGCAGGAGTTCAGTGACTTTGGCGCGGCCATACCGGCGTTCGACCCAATAGTAGAAATTCTGGCCGCCTTTGTAGGCGAAAAAGCCGCCGAGTTGATCCACCGGGGGCAAATAGTTATTGATCACCGCATCGCGGATGTAATTATCGGCCTCCGTGTCCCAGTGCATGGATTCATACTCCGCCAGGCCCTCATTCATCCAGCCTGGTATTTGAAAGCTGGTAATGCCGCGCAACACTGAGCCCGGCCCGGCGCCATAGAAATACTGCAAAATGATCGCGTGCGTCAATTCGTGATGCACCACGTGGCGATATTGTTCATTCGAGCCGTCGTACGGCAACACCACGCGGCCCTTGAAAAATTCGGTGAATCCGCCGACAGATTCTTCTTGTATATCCGGGGTAACGTTTGTCTCTTCGAAATCATTGTGCGAATTGTAAAGCAGAATCGGAATGCGCGCCATCAAGTCGAACTGAAGCGTTTTTTTCAGTCCAGTCAAAGATGATTCGGCGATGGCAGCGGTGAAGCGCGCTGCTTGCTCTCCGCCTTCATAAAAGTAGATGTCGAAGTGTTGGGACTGAATATACCGCCAGTTCTTGCGTTGGTACTGGACTTTATTCTTGCCGAAGCTCTGAGGCCATACCCAGGCCGGAATCAGCAAAAGCGCGAATGTAGCGACAACGAATTTGCGCATGACATGCCTCGAGGCATAAGGATGAATGAATAGGTGATTGCTAACGTTACACGTTACACTTTACCCGTTTAACGTGCAAAGCGTAGTGTGAAAGACTATTGCGCCAGCATTTTCTGGTCGCCGCTGGACATGTTGATCAAATCGCCCAGGATGCGCGTGCTTTCGTCCAGTACGAAATCGGGCTGTTTCTGGTTTTCCGGGACTTTCTCGCCTTTTTTGAGGGGCTTCAAGCCACGTGCCACACGGCGCTCGTTTTCGCGTACGAAGCGTTGCTCTTCCTGTTGATCACGCTCTTGCCGGCGCACGGTTTCAGTGAGTGAAATTTGCGTGCGTTCGGTTTCTTTTTTGAACCGCGCAATATCCTCGGTCAGGAAGCGAAATTCCAGATTGAGGGCTGCGCGCTTTTTCGATTTGTCGCGCAGCGTCGGAAGATATTGCGTCATGCGCCCCCTGGGGCGATAATTCGCCGCCTGAATCTCATCCCACGGCAACGCGTTAATTTCCGTGCTTTCGCCGATCTCTTGCTCGTCCCATATCGAAGGGAAGGTCAGATCGGGGATTACCCCGCGGTGCTGCGTCGTGCCGCCGGCGATCCGGTAAAACTTGGCGACCGTGAGTTTGAATTGTCCGAGCTGCGCCTCGCTGTTGGGCAGGAGCCGGTCGAGATCGATCAGATTCTGCACCGTGCCCTTGCCGAACGACTGGCTGCCGATGATTACGCCGCGGCCGTAGTCCTGGATGGCGGCGGCAAAAATCTCCGAGGCCGAAGCGCTGCGGCGATTGACGAGCACCGCCAGCGGACCCTCATATTCGATCGCGGGATCGGGATCCGGCATAATTTTGATCGAGCCGTCACTATTGCGGACTTGCACCACCGGGCCTCTATCGATGAACAGTCCCGTGAGCTCGACGGCCTCCTGTAACGAGCCGCCGCTGTCTCCGCGCAGATCGATGATCAAGCCATCAACGTTGGCGCCCTTCAATTCACGGATCAAGCGCCGCACGTCGCGTGTGGTGCTTTTATAATCCTGCTCCCCGCGGTTCTGCGCCGCCAGGTCGGAATAGAACGTGGGAATGACGACGACCCCGAGGGTGAATTTCCGGCCCTCGTGCATGAATGTAAGCGTATCGCTGCGCGCTTCTCCTTCTTTCAGAATGATTTTGTCGCGCACCAGCGAGAGTCTTTTCGGAATCACGCCCGCGGCCGAGCCCGTGGGCAGGACGTCCAGGCGCACCGTGGTGCCTTTTTGGCCGCGAATCAATTGGACGACGTCGTCGAGACGCATACCCACGACGTCTACCATCTCGCCACTTTCGCCTTGGCCAACCGCGACGATCTTGTCATTGGCCCACAACTGTTTGCTTAAGTCCGCCGGGCCGCCGGGAATGATGCGAGCCACGGCTGTGTAGTAATCCGCTTCCGTGGTCAGTTGTGCGCCAATGCCTTCCAGCGACAGACTCATGTCAATGCCGAAATTCTGTGAAGCGATGGGCGAAAGATAATTGGTGTGCGGATCGAAGACCTGCGAGAGCGCGTTCATATAGGCCTGAAATACGTCTTCCGCAGTGTTTTGGCTGATGCGTTTTTGGTAATTGGCGTAACGTTTGGTCAAGCTCGGCGCCGTTTCTTCGCTGGATTTGCCGTTGAGCTTGAGGTTGATGGCCTCGTTCTTCAGCCGTTTGCGCCACCTCTCGTCGAGGTCGACTGTGGTTTTCGCCCAGGGCATGTTTTCCTTTTCGATTTCGTAAAACTCATTGCTGGTGAAATCGAAGCCCTGTGCGATGGTTTTTTGGACGTAGTTGATTCTTTCTTCGAATCGTTTGGTAAAGAGATTGTAGATTTCAAAGGCAGGCGCCAGATCGCCGCGATTGAGACAATCGTCCAATTGATAGCGGTATTTCATGAAAGCACTGACGTCCGCCTCGAGAAAGATGCTGCGATATGGATCCAAATCGTCGAGGTAGAAATTCAACAGTGCGGCGGAGGCGGAATCGTCTATCGCTTTGTGGTTGTAATGATGATGCGTGAACAACCCGGCGATGAACCGGCTGACCGCAGGATGCTGCTTGTCAGGCTGGAGGTCGCGGGCCGGCAACGTGGAGAACGCCATCAAACAAAAGGGCGCGACGTGCGAAAGAAATCTGCTGAAGTTGCGGGTGCGAGTCGGGTTGTCAGCGCGTGAAATATTCATGATCGTAGTGGACCTCGGGTCAAAATTCAACGTGATAAAAAACTGAAGCTTTTTATTAAACTGTTTTTCGCAAAATTCGTTGAAGCTCTGATGCTCCCGGCGCGGAGCGTCCAAGCATGCATTGCACCGCCGGGCGGTGGAACGGGAATTTTGAAAACGAAAGTAGACGTTTCTCGGGAAAAGTTCAAGTCATTCTTCACGAGCCGCGCCGGCGGGGCGTGCAAGCTTTTGGCGCAGGACATTTTCGTCGATTTTATATTTGCATGCCAATTGCCCATTCACCCAAACGAGCGGAATGCGCGTGCCGTATTGTGCCAGCAAGCTCTCGTCGTTCGCGATATTCACTTCGCGCAGCTTAAAACCCCATTCTTTTTGCAGCGCCTGCAAATGCGCCTTGGCCACCTCGCATAGATGGCAATCCGGCTTGGAGAAGATTTCTACCACGCACCCGTGCGCGAACTTGGCAGGCGTGCCACGCCCGCGCCATGCCTGCCACGCGGCGTGCAGTGTCGCCATCAGCTCTTACGCCTTTGCATGAAATCTTCGAACTTCATGGTTTTGTAATGGCCCTCGGACAGAAACTCCAAAATCGGCAAAAACTGGTCCGGTTTCAGATAGCCGGAAACAGAAGTGAGCCATTCGCCGTTCTCATTGATGAAAATCGTGGCCGGATAGCCGCGCACGCCGAAGCCCAGAGCCAGTTGCTGATAGCTCAACTCGTTGTCTTTGTATCTCGTCATCTGTTGTGATTCGGCGTTGACTTTCGACATCACCAGCTTTTCGCGGGCGTATTTGACGACCTCCGCGTGGTTGTAGGTGTCCCGGTCCATTTTTTTGCACCAACCGCACCAATCCGTGTAAAAATCCACGACGATCAATTTGCGTTCCTTTTTCGCGGCGGCTACTGCCTTGTCGAATTCAAGCCACTGAATCTCATGAGCTTTGCCTTTTTCCTGCGGAGGCACAGCCGCGGTCATTAAAACAAAGGCCAATGCCACACCGGGGAAACGGAGATGGCCGAGGTGTGCGCCAAAGGAGCGTAAGCGACGATAGCAGGCAAACATAAGAGCCTCCGGGACCATGGGTTTCAGTCTGAGTTACCTTTGGATCACCAGTTTGCCGATTTCTTCCGCTTGCAGCGTTTCCCCGTTGTCGGCGGAAGATCGGCGTGCACTAATCTTATATAAATAAACACCATTCGCCGGACGGTCGCCGTCGGCATCCATGCCATCCCACGATACCATATTAAACCCTGCCAGTACCGCAGTTGGTTCCGCTTCCAGTTTGCGAATTAATCGACCTGCAAGGGTATAAATTTTGATTTCGACATCGGCGTTCGCTTGGTTCAATTCGAAAGTAAAAGAGGTATTGTTGCGCAACGGATTGGGATAGTTCATGACATTAAAAAGCCGGAGCTCATCTTGCGCTACAACCACGAATTCTGTAGAAATAGTATTGGAATTGTTGAAGTTATCCCAAGCTTTTGCTTCTAATGTATGCCGTCCTTCGGAGATATTCTCGAGTACATAACGTAAGCTACCGCGCGTATAGCTGCCGGAATTGTAGCTAAACAAATCCGTCACATCGATTTTGTCTCCAGCATTGCCGTCCAATTCCAATGTGATGTTGTGCCCAATTTCTCCTGCAAGGTTGATGCCGGAAAGAGTGTCATGAATGGTCACCTCGAGCACTGGATGAAGCCCGACATAACCGCCGCTGGCAAAATCATTTACCCCCGCAAAGCCGATTTTAATTTCTGGGCCCTCTTTGTCAACCACGTTCGTCGTTGCACTCCTGATCTGCAAATTTTCGCGGAAGCCGTTACCATCGGTGGAATCGTTCCAAAAGTAAGCCGTCATCCTGCCGCGGCGACCGCCGTATGTGATATCCTTGGGTGCCACGAACCGCACTTCGAACCGTCCGTTGACGACCGGTGCTTCGCCGCGGAAAATGGAGTTGCCCGGCAAATCGTAATTGATGGTGATGCCGGCATTCCGATAGTCGACGCGGCGTTGAGTGTCGAACGCTTCCAGGCGGACGTTACCGTTGAAGTTGGTTACAATCAAGCCGTCGCGCTTCACAGTGCCCCGCACGGTCGTAATGGCCAGCGCTTTGAGCGTATCGGGTGCGCTCAAGTCCGTGCTATAGCGCGGAACCGCCAGCCGCAAGCTGGGGTCGCCGTATAGATGAAACTTTTCGTCATTAATGTAATTAAGGTTGGCTGTTTGCGCGCGTGCTTGCACATGGGCAAGACCCAAGGGTGTGGGAATCTGTCCGCTCCGAAATAAAGTCAGATATAATGCTTGATTGAGCGCCGCGTTCCAGTTGGAATAAACGTCGCGCGTGGTCGCAAAAACGGCAATGGCGCCCTTCTGCGGCAACAGCAGGAGCTGTTCGGCAAAGCTCTGGCGCTCGGGCATATCAAACTTGCCGAACGTGCACGTCGCCGCCACCCACAGTGCCTGGCGCGACCCGTTTTGAATGCGGTCCAAATCCGTCGACAATTCGAGCACACGCTCATGCGTCCAAACATTGGGGTTGCCGTGGCCGGTGTAGTTGACCATCAATGCGCCGGCATTGATCATGCGCAAGATTGTTTCGTTCGCGGCGGGCTTGAGGATCCCTGAGATCGAAGCGCTTTGTACGCTCGCATATTCGGTGAGATACACCTTTTTGATATCGAAATACTTCGGCGTTACCGACACCAATTCTTCGGTGTCAGTAATGTGCACGGTTTCAGCTCCTGAAGGTGCGCCACCGGTGTAATTTTCATCATCGGCAACCATAATAACGGTATTCCGCCACGGGCCGAAATCCGGCGCGGTTTCGTACTTGATGAGCTTGTCCATGTAGGCCTGGGCCTCAGTCAGGCTGCGCACGGGCAGGCGGCCGATCGCCATATCCATGCTCCTATCGTCGTCCACGCCAACCAAATACGTGAACCAGCTATCGGTCACGCGGTACTGCTCGGCGATCGGATTGTAATCTACCGAGTGAAAAGTCGGAATCCAGTTCTTGTCGGTTTTGATCAGAATATTTTTGGGATCGTAATCTCCGTCGCCGAATAGAACGACGTACGTCGGCCGGGTTTGCCAGTTCAAATAGGCATAACGCAAAAAGTCGCGAATCGCCACCGGATCATACAGGCCGCAGGAAAACTCATCGAACACGTCTTGAATGTTGACGACTTCGACGGCCATTTGTTGATTGGAGCCGCCGGTGTGCCAGTTCTCCCGCAAGCTCTCCAGGCGTTGCGCCTGGGAGATGAAGTCATCGTGCGTGATCACAATCATGTCCGCCGCGTTCTGGCTTGAACGCAAATTTGAAGGCGAATCGTTTTCAATTTTTGCTGCTTCAATATCAGCGAAGGTCGCGCTGGTTGCAGCCAGATAACGTCGGGGCACGCGCGGATGGGTTTCATCGGCGAACACGACCTGGGCGCCGCTGATTTGCCAATTGTCCGGCCGGAGCCGCGCGACGTTGGTGAAGTCGCTGACGTCAAATAGCCAAATATCTTGCGGATTGACATTGTCCAAACGATAAGCAACCGGTGTTGCCCCGCGGCGGCCGTCGAACGGCAAGAGCCCACCACTCGGCATGCGGAGATGGCGTTCGTATTTGAGTTCAAAATAGTCCATGTACAAGCGAGCCACGTCGCCCTGGCCGCTGTAGGTCATTTGAATCTCGTTCTCGCCGTTTCTACTGATTCCGCGCAACGGAATGTCGCGAGATTGGGTTTGCTGGCTGTCTCCGAAATAAGAGAATTCGCCCAGGTCCTGGCCATTAAATGCTACTGACAGGCGGTGCGCCGCCGAGCCAAAAACGCCGTAGTAAGGGGCAAAAAGCTGCACGCGCAAAGAATCCGTCACTTCGGTTACCGGATCGGTCAATTGTACGCGGTATCGCCGGGTGTTGGTGTTACTGGCATTGGTGAAAAGATGCCCGAACCAGGTTTGATCCGATTCCAACCAGACGTTGGCCTCTTCTTCTACAAAGAGCTTGTCCTGATATGAGGTAGCAGCAGTGAGTCCCGCCGTGGGCAAAGTTGTTTTCAGATTCATGCGACTGGCAGGCGCGGCGCCAACAATCGGATCGATCGAAATCCAGTAGTAGTTATTAAAACCGAAATGGTTGAGGTAATGCTTCGAGGAGCCGGAAGTGGAATCGAATGCAAAACCGTCGATACCGCGGCCATAAAAGAGAATAAAATCGTTCGCATCCAAACGGCCATCGCCGCCGTCCGATACATAAATCGCGTTTTCGACCAAACCTTCGGGCCGGCGGGCGCTGAGAAGCCGGGGCAATTCCCGCCCGCCGTTGTTATAGATCCGGATCTCAGCGGAAGCGATACTGGCCAGTGCCTTGGCAGACAAGGTCTGCCCCGTGATGCGATAAATGCCTTCCTTAGTAATAGGGAATTTATACAACGGAACATCGGCAAATGGCGAGTTTGTTTTGCCGAAACGCCCGCTCGGGGCAGGCCCAGAGACGGCTGGCGCACGGAATGTACGCGCTTGTGCATAATTCAGGATCAGGCTGCGATAAAAGGACTCTTCAAATTCAGAATTTACAGGAGGCACCGCGGTCGCAACTACGCCGCCACTGTGATGCACGACAATGCGCGCTTCCTGCAAAATACGCAAGACTTTAGTAACAGGATTATATTGAAAAGGAGAGAATTGCACGCGTACGGTCGTTTGCTGGCGAAATCGGGAAGGGGTATCTACCGTTACTTGGGACTGAGGATAGAAAACATTCCTACCGAAGATCTTTTCGTCAGCTTTGTAAATGTCTATGTTTGAATCCTGCGAGCGTTGAAAATCAGGCAAGGGCGCGATTTCAATGTTGTGCAATTCTTCAAACCGAAGCGGTAGGACTGTAGCTTCGATTCGCGCTCCCACGGGAACGCCCAGAATAAAGCTACGCATTGGTAGATTTGGTGCACCCTTTTCTGCCAAGGACAAACCATTTTCAATTATGGGTACCAACCGTTCAATAGTAGGGTGGGTGCGCAATGTATCAAACTTGAATCCGCTCAGATTGAAATCGACTACTGTTTGTTGCGTAGTTGATTGATATAGTTTTAGATCGCTCTCAGAGGCGGAGGAGAGGTCGGGACATGCCGCAACAGTAAAGATGGTGAGGAAAAGCACTGCGCTAAAGTGAAAACGAAAAAAAGAAGAAGACATGAGCCCAACCTAAATTATGATTCAGATTCTTTGGTTTTGGCCAGCTTTTCAGCCTGCAATGCGTAAGCACTTATGGTAACAATGAAAACATAACCCGCAATCAGGGGCCATCGTGGCTGGTCTTGTTGCGTCAATTCATATCCAATTCCGACCAGACTCACCAAGATGTAAATCCACCGGAGCGCCGTTTTTCTGAGGTCCATCAAGCAGGTGACCGAAAATTGACCATTGTGGATACGAATTGAATCAAAACCTATGAAAATAAACAAAATTCCTAGGCTGAATGTTCCATATAAATATAGAGAAATTGCCTATACACTTCAAGCGAAAGTTGTGACTCGAGTTGTGTTCTTTCTCAACTCAAACGAATCCAGCATCTATATTTAACTGGGAGGGTAGGCCGACCTGCAATATTTATTGTTTTCTTTGACCCATGAGCAGCCCCCTTCACACTCGGGCTGGTGTTTCATTCTGAATCACACCGCCAGTGTGGACCATTTCCAACTAATAACAAGTTATCCACATTCGAATGAGCAGATCATAAGCTATCGAATTACACATCTGAAACTCACTGTTTTCAGTTTTCGATTACTTTTCATTCAAAACCTTTTAGTGGTATGCCGTTAATGGCGAGCCACTACCTGTGGTTATCATGAAGTTTTTCATGATTAAGTATTTGATTATTTAAAATTAATGCTAATAAAAAAACATTCTCAAAGCTTAACAAATACAATCATGATGCGTTCAACGACGTCTGAGATAGTTTTGACAGGTAAGAAACATCTGTAGTATAACTATAAGCGAACACGACTATAGAGATCTTATCCACATTCTGTTCACATCAGGGACCGCTGAGAAAATATGCTTAACACTGTATATTTACGCTACAACCCCAGTAAACTTAAATGTTAAAATTCCTCTTGCGTTAATAGAACAGAGTTTTAATATTATGAAAGGACGCGGTTGAATTGTGTTTATGTTCACTATATCGAGTTCTAAGTGGAAGAATTCATCTAAGTCATAGAACATAGCTCGTCGCCTGATTTTAGCCCACGTTTGTTTTTGAAAAACAAACACGAGTTGGAAGCAGACAAGGCGCCCTTGATGGGCGCATTTTGTTTATGAAGTGGACGATTTTCGCCTATACAAAGTCAAAGTGATTAAGTACTGATCACTCCGGTTCCGTTAGATTCACGGTGTATGCTTATGGAGAATAAAAAGATAGGATAATTCTTTGACTGTGGCATATCGCTTGCTTTATGATGGCCTCGTTATAAGACTTGAATTTCTGACAGGAATATCAAACAGTGCGCGAGCCAGGGGTCAGGGCATAATAGGGCAGGGAGCTTCAGAGGGAAATACGCGGATTTCAAACTTTCAAACTTTCAAACTTTGGCTAATCGTATGTTGAACATATTTTTGGAGGAACAAATGTCAACAGGGGAAAACCGAGGAGTGCGACCTCTAAGAAACCGCATCTCCAAAGTCATCCTGTATGTCATTCTGATTGGGTTCAGCCTAACTGCTACGGTATTGAGTGTGCGTTACTTCTCGATTTCTCGCTCACAAGAAGCCAAGATCGTCGAACTGGAGAAGGCAATGCACGAGTTGTCGTCTAGGATGAATGTGGACAGCATTAGGCAGTACAGCATTCAGAAGGTGATTGCGATAATCGACCGGCATAATCCCAAAATGGAATCCGGTCTGAAGTATGAAATCGCCAACACCATCTACGAGATGAGCGTCAAATATCCGAACCTGGATGTGGACCTCATCTGCGCGACCATCACTCAAGAGACCGGAAGGACCTGGGAGCCCCGGGTCGTTTCACCGGCCGGAGCGATGGGTATGATGCAGCTCATGCCGACGACGGGCATGTACGTGGCTTCAGCCGAAGGTGTCAATTGGACCACCCCAGAACAAGTCCTGTTCCACCCCATTCTCAACATTCGCCTCGGCAGCCGTTATCTTTCGGCCATGATCGACGCATTTGAGATCGATGGTGGGCTGGCGGCCTACAATGGCGGTCAACGCATTGCGGCAAGATGGATCAAGGAAAACTACGCGACGGGCATCTTGTACGCCGAGACCGCGAACTACGTACCTTCGGTGAAAAAATTCTGGAAAGAATATCGTCAAATGACGATGTAGCCTTGCGCTGTACTTGTTTTTGAAGCCCCAGTCGACCTAGGAAGAGTTGATTGGGGCTTTTCGTTTTGACACCCGAGCTCGTCGCCAAATATCGTTGCCACGCAAGCGCTCAACAATTGGCCTCATCTTTTTTCATCTCTGCGAGCCGTTCACCACGCTTGCGACTAAAAAGCCCGCGATGATGACGGCCGGAAAAACATCGGCACTCGAGTTCTCGTCCACAATTCTTTCCACCAGCGCTTCCTGCACCCGCTCAACCGGAATCACAACCCCATCTCCGGCCTCGGTTCTTCCGATGATAACCTCCGCGTGGTTTTTGTATCTCTCGTAGTAACGTGCTCCGTTGCGATCGAACCGCACGACTTGACCATGCAGCATCGTCACCTGAACAATTTTTTCGGCTTCCAGGCGTGAGACACTTTGCGCGCGGACGAGGCTCTTCGACTGTCCAACACAGCCCGCGCAGAACTGCATTGCAGCGAATAGAACGGCGGCGGTTAGCAATTGACGAAACATGTCTAAACGCTCCTTTCCTCAATACCAAATAGAGGTTCAATGTTTCATCTGTCACAGTATGTACGTACAACAAATGTGCCAGAATAAAGGGCATGTCAAATCATTGTTTTTCTGCGGCGAAAGTTTTAGCTCTGACGAGATGAATGTCTCAAATGATGTAGATTAGCAATAAATGTTACCACATACTAGCGAAAAGCTTCAGGCAAGATGATTGAGCGGCAGAACTATTTCAAATCATGCTACCATTCAATCGAATGGACGGCTATTGGCACGAATGTGTCGCCTTATTTTTTGAAATAAATCGGGAAATACCGGTGCCGAATCACTCTTTGGGTTTCGATAGTATGAAATTCACTTGGTATTCAAAGTGCACACAGCGAGTTCATTCCCGAGATTAGTTGCTTCTTGATAACGTCAGTTTTTTGTCGTAATTGGGGCATCAATTCTACAATCATTGAGGTGATCTGAGAGTAGTTACGCGATTACTATCAATAGCACGCCCTGTTCTTTTTTTGCTGCCAGCCGGGTTTGATGCAAAAACTAGTAGATTGATTCGAAATTGACGTTGCAGTAATGAGATTTTTTGTTTAGATCAGGTTCCGACCTTTCTTGCGTGGGTTGAGGGTCCAGTCGAAAAAGAGCTGGTTAACCGACTCTCAGGATATCTTGACGAGATCAATCAAACACCCTTAATGTTCAGGTGGAAATACAAACTTGATGAAATTTCTGTCGTCTAAGAAAAACAACTATTCATTCTCAAATACCTCCGCTTTCAAAGTTGACATTTTTCTCATCTTTCAGTACTTTCCGCCGCTTTCAATTCCACTCCGATTTCAATTCGCCCCGGAGAGTCCATGAGGCCAGGTGAAATCGTGAAAGAAAGATTTCTCCAGATTCATCCCGATGACGAGGTCCTCGTCGCCCTCGAAAATCTTGTTTCTGGTGAGCGGATTGCATGGAAAGGTAACTGCATAGCGCTTCCGGAGGACATTCCTGCCAAACACAAGCTGGCAAGCAGGGATTTCAAAACTGGAGAGGCGATTCACATGTACGGCGTCGTGGTGGGCGTGGCGACGAGGGAGATTGCGCGGGGCGGTCTGCTCTCCACAAGAAATGTAAGACACGCCGCAACGGACTTCGGTCTCGTGCGTCAACGCAAAGCTTGGACCCCACCCGGCGTCAGCAGATTTGCCGATTTGACTTTTGATGGATTTCAGCGCAGAGGCGGTCGCGTCGGAACTGCGAATCATTGGATTGTGGTGCCGTTGGTATTCTGCGAAAATCGCAATCTGCTCGCCATCAAGGAGGCGATGGTCAAGGAACTGGGTTACGACAAGACGGAAAGTTACCGTCTTCACGTGCGAAGGCTGATGGATCGCCACAAGGCCGGCGCCTCGCGAGATCACCTGTTGTCCCTGCAGCTCGACCCCGCCAGTAACGCGCAACAACCGGATCGCCTCTTTCCCAACGTGGACGGCATCAAATTTCTCCTGCATGAGGGTGGCTGCGGCTGCACGCGCCAGGACTCCGACGAACTGTGCGGACTGCTCGCCGGATACATCGTGCACCCCAACGTCGCGGGCGCAACGGTTCTCAGCCTCGGATGCCAAAATGCCCAGGTGAATATTCTACGCCGGGAAATCGCCAGGCGTGACGCGCATTTTGACAAGCCGCTCTTGATATTCGAGCAGCAGTGGTTTCCCTCTGAAAAAGAGATGATGAGGCAGGCGATCAACCAAACGTTCGCAGGTTTGATCGAAGCGGACAAATGCCGGCGCAAACCCGCGCCCGCCAGCAAGCTGGTCATCGGTGTGAAATGCGGTGGCTCCGACGGATTTTCCGGCATCAGCGCCAACCCGGCGATCGGGCACTGCAGCGACCTGGTGGTTGCTCTCGGTGGCGCCGTCATTCTTTCGGAGTTTCCCGAGCTTTGCGGTGTGGAGCAGGATTTGATCGATCGTTGCGTGGACGACCGTCTTGCCGCGGGCTTCATCCACCTGCAAAAAGCCTATGAAAATCGGGCGAAGGCTGTGGGCTCGAGTCTCGACATGAATCCTTCACCCGGCAATATCCGAGACGGCCTGATTACCGACGCGATGAAATCCGCCGGCGCCGCCAGGAAAGCTGGCACCTCGCCAGTCACCGATGTCCTCGACTATCCCGATTGGGTAACCCAATGCGGACTAAACCTGCTGTGCACGCCCGGAGGCGACGTCGAATCGACAACCGCGATGGCCGGAGCCGGGGCGAATCTAATTTTATTTTCGACCGGTCTGGGAACGCCGACCGGCAACGCCGTTGCACCGGTCATAAAGATCTCGAGCAACACCGATCTGTACCGCCGCATGCCGGACCTCATCGACGTGGATGCCGGGGGAATTGTGACGGGCGATGAAACCATCCCTGCGGTCGGTGAACGGCTTCTGGAGGCCTGCATCGCCGTGGCAAGCGGACGAATGACGACCAAGGCGATGGATTTGGGGCAGGATGATTTTATTCCGTGGAAAAGGGGGATGTCTTTGTAGTTTCATAACCCGGACAAGCCCGCAAGGGTATTTTGGGACTGAAAACTAAAATCTTTCGGGCAGCATGAACGCAGTAGTTTTTCAACACGGAGACACAGAGCACACGGAGAACCACAGCGCGGCGTAGCCGCAACCAAAAAAGAGACTCACGCAGAGCTTCGCAGAGACTCGCAGAGATTCACAGCGCGGCAGAATCGTAACCAAAAATTTTGCATTTTTAGTAAAGTTTTTGGTTGCTACTATGCCGGCCGGTAAGTCTCTGCGAATCTTTGCGAGGCTTTGTGTGAGACTCTTTTGGTTGCGGCTGTGCCGGGCTGTGACACTCCATGCGCCCGTGTCTCTGTGTTGAAAAAGGGGTTTGAAGGATTTGAAAAACTTCTAGAGTTCTGTTCATAGAGAAATTGGCGATGTTTCATTTGCATGACAAGGTCGCAATCGTCACCGGAGCGGGCTCGGGCATAGGGCAAGCCACGGCCATGCTCTTCGCAAAGCAGGGAGCACTGGTTGCAGTTTTGGAAATCAACGAACAAGCCGGCAAGAAAACCGTCGAGGAGATAAAGAGAAACGGCGGCAAGGCCTCCTGCTTTGTTTGCGATGTTGCCGATCGCGAACAAGTACTCGAAACATTTGATGCCGTCGTCGGGCAGCTCGGGAAAATCGACATTCTGGTGAACAACGCCGGCATTTCTCACGTCGGCAACGTACTGACCACGAGCGCGGAAGATTTCGAGCGGGTGTATCGTGTCAACGTTAGGGGCGTTTACAACTGTCTCCAAGCCGGTGTGGCGAAGATGGTGGAGCAGGGAGGAGGCGTCATATTAAACATGGCCTCCATCGCTTCCAAAATTGGGCTGTCCGATCGCTTTGCCTATTCCATGAGCAAGGGCGCGGTTTTGACCATGACGCGGTCCGTGGCGAAGGACTTCATCGACAAGAACATCCGCTGTAATTGCGTCTGCCCCGCCCGTATTCACACGCCCTTTGTGGACGGCTATCTCGAGAAACACTATCCCGGTAGAGAGCAGGAAGTCTATGATCAGCTTGCGCGATACCAACCCATCGGCCGCATGGGCAGACCCGAGGAGGTTGCAGCTCTGGCATTGTACTTGTGCTCGGACGAGGCTGCGTTTGTGACCGGGGCTGCTTATGAGTTTGATGGCGGGGTGTGTTCGTTGATTTGAGCTTGCGTTTGGATTCCACCAACTTAACGCTCTACCTCGGATTTTCGGACAAGCCGAAAACCGAAGCCCTCGCAGGCAGCTTTAAACTAATAAATTGTCCAACGGATTAAGAAACGACCAACGGCCTTCATCTTCCGTTGGCCGTTTTTCCATCCGTTGGCCAAAATAACTTTTAGAATTTTATTCAATGTTTGGTTCTCTAAGCACTTAAACATAGAATAAAATGCTGAAAATCTTTCTCATCTGTTAACTCTCTTTTCAACACAGAATCACAGAGTGAGTTTTATTGCGATATCTTTCGGTCAACAGAACAAGCAGAGATGTCACGTGCGATCCCTTCGTTCGTGTATTTCGTGCCTTTCGTGGTAAAGTGAGAGCAAGAAAATCGAACCTCATGACTAGCACAAATGCCACCGCGAAATATTCGCGTTCAATTTCTCTTTCTGGTGGCTGCGCGTGGTGTTCTTAAAACTCGAGTGTCACAGGTTACGAGGATGAAATGACAACCAAAAGACTAGGCTCCACCGACTTGGAATTGACCCGCATCGGGCTCGGCACGTGGGCCATGGGCGGCGGCGGCTGGCGATTTGCCTGGGGACCACAGGATGACCAGGAGTCGACCAGGACAATTTACCGCGCGTTGGATCTCGGTATCAACTGGATCGACACGGCGCCGGTTTATGGTCTGGGGCACGCCGAGGAAGTTGTTGGCAAGGCCATTAGAGGCATGAGTGAGAAGCCCATCATCGCGACCAAATGCTCGCGGGTGTGGAACGAGCAGGGCGAGATCTCGAGCAACTTGAAACGTGATTCCGTGCGGCGTGAGCTGGAGAACAGCCTGAGGCGATTGCAAAGGGAGGCCATCGATCTTTATCAGTTGCACTGGCCCATGCCGGAAGAAGATATCGAAGAAGGCTGGAGCACTGTGACGGAACTTTTACAGGAGGGCAAAATCCGATGTGTAGGTGTTTCGAATTTCAATATCACTCAACTCGATCGCATCCGTGAGATTCATCCGGTCGCTTCGCTGCAGCCTCCGTACAGCATGATCGTCCCTGACGCAGAAAAGGAGCTTTTGGCATACTGTGGCCGAAACCAGATTGGGGTGATTAGCTACAGTCCCATGTATAAAGGACTCCTGACCGGAAGAATCACCAAGGAGAGGGTCGAGAGTTTCCCGCAAGATGATCACCGCCGAAACGATCCGCATTTTTGCGAGCCGGAGTTGAGTGTCAATCTTGAGTTTGTCGATGGGTTGCACAAAGTCGCAGCAGAAGAGGGGAAGAGCGTCGCCCAGTTGGCGGTTGCCTGGACTCTGAGGCGTCAAGAGGTGACCGCCGCGATTGTCGGTGGCCGGCGACCCGCTCAGATCGAGGAGATCGCCCGAGTTCGAGATTGGAATCTTTCCGAAGAGACCATTGCGCGCGTCGACCATTTGCTTCTAAAGCGAGGCCGGAGTGTTGGTCTGATCTGAAAAAACCTGCGGCAGGACAACACAACGAGCATGAAGTTGTAGGCTTTGTCTCTAGCGCTGATTATGCTCGGGTAATCATGAATACGCCGCAGGCATTAAACACCAGAGCCGAGGGTAGCGCGCAGCGCACCCTCGGTAAATGACCATTACCATCAAGAATCCTGAAGGGATTCAACAAGAATTTTGAGCAAGCATGCCGCGATCGCGCGTACAGGTCTATTTACACGTTTGGGATTAACTGTACTTGTGTGAAACCCCGATTGGGGTTCCATGGCATTGGGATATTGGTTCCCAGGGCGCCCATCCGATGGGCGCCATGGGCTGTGGAGTGAAACGCCTTCGGCGTAGTAGAAGAAAAACGCCTAAAATTATGGACTATGCACTGCAGCCCATAGTTCTCACGTATACAAATTAAGGTAACAGTGCAGTAATCTGACCAAAAGCAACTCTAGAGTGATGTATGAAAGCAATTGTGTATGAAAGATATGGACCGCCCGATGTTCTTGAATTGAGGGAAGTGCCAAAGCCAACGCCCAAAAACAATGAAGTTCTGATAAGAACATTTGCGACAACGGTAACATCAGGGGACTGGAGGGCGCGCAGTCTCGATGTGCCTGCCGGCTTCGGCTTCATCTCACGTTTGTTTTTTGGAGTTCTGAGACCAAGGCAACCTATTCTAGGGACAGAGCTCGCCGAGAAAGTTGAATCGGTCGGCAAAGACATAAGAAAATTCAAAGTCGGTGATCGGATCTTTGCATTCAGCGGGGCCGGCATGGGTTGTCATGCAGAGTACAAATGCATGCCAGAAGACGGAGCGGTGGCACTCAAACCGGCCAATCTGACCTACGATGAAGCTGCCGCAATATCTTTTGGCGGAACAACGGCATTGCATTTCTTCAGAAGGGCAAACCTTCAGAGCGGGGAGAGAGTGCTCGTCAATGGCGCTTCTGGAGGGGTAGGCACTGCCGCGGTGCAGCTTGCCAAACACTTCGGGGCAGACGTGACCGGGGTGTGCAGTACTGCAAACGTGGAATTGGTGAGAGCTCTAGGTGCCGATCATGTATTCGATTACACCAAAGAGGATTTCACGGAAAATGGTGAAACCTATGACGTCATTGTTGATACAGCCGGCACGGCCCCGTATTCCCGCAGTAAAGGTTCGCTAAAGGACAGAGGGCGTCTTCTTCTCGTTCTCAGTGGACTGCCAGACATGCTTCAGAATCCATGGGTGTCGATGACGAGCAGCAAGAAAGTCATCGCTGGGCCAGCATCCGTGCGCGCAGAAGATTTACGTTTCCTCGCGGAGCTGGCTGGAGCCGGACAATTCAAGCCGGTCATTGATCGGCGCTATCCGTTCGAGCAGATCGCCGAGGCTCACCGCTACGTCGACAGCGGGCACAAGAAGGGTAAGGTCATCATGACTCTGCAGCATAACGCATGAGCCAGGGAGCACCGGTCACTTAGTACCTAAATTTTGCAACGAAAAGAGAACCGCAACGTGACTATTCAGCTCAAAAAAAGCAGAGTAAACGGATGAAGCAGATTGAACGGATAGTGATTCTGCAAAACAAGTTTTAGAAATCCGCTTTATCCGTTCAATCCGCTTACAAGAAACAGGAGCTGAA
>JBOHQX010000070.1:0-9482 GCA_050732395.1 bacterium | reverse complement strand
GGTAAGCTGTGTCGAAGCACTGAGAAGCAATGCTTTTGCAGAACGCTGTCGAAAGCTCTGACCAAGTTTCCTTCTGAATGACATCTTGAGCCCTGTCATTCAGAAGGAAACTTGGTAAGCTGTGTCGAAGCGCTGAGAAGCGATGCTTTTACAGAACGCTGCCGACAGCACGCAAGCTGTCAATCAGCAGGAAACTTGGTAAGCTGTGTCGAAGCGCTGAGAAGCAATGCTTTTACAGAACGCTGCCGACAGCTCTGACCAAGTTTCTTTCTGAATGACAGCACGCAAGATGTCATTCAGCAGGAAACTTGGTAAGCTGTGTCGAAGCACTGAGAAGCAATGCTTTTGCAGAACGCTGTCGAAAGCTCTGACCAGGTTTCTTTCTGAATGACAGCACGCAAGATGTCATTCAGCGGGAAACTTGGTAAGCTGTGTCGAAGCGCCGAGAATCAATGCTTTTACAGAACGCTGTCGACAGCTCTGACCAGGTTTCCTTCTGAATGACATGCCTTACTAAATGACAGTTTGGGGTTTTGTTAGGGGGCAAAAATGCCAAAGGGCCATTATTACGTTTACATCGTCACCAACCCCGGCAAGACGGTGCTCTACACGGGTGTAACGAATGACTTGAAACGCCGTGTACAGCAGCATCGTCAGAATCGGGGTAAGCGTGATAGCTTTGCAGGAAGATACTACTGTTATAAGCTCGTCTATTATGAAACGTACAGCGATGTGTGCGATGCCATCGCGAGGGAAAAAGCGATAAAGAATATGAGCCGGGAAATGAAGGAGGCACTGATTCGTGAACAAAATCCATATTGGTATGTTCTGCCGGTATGACACTGAGCCCTGTCATTCAGAAGGAAACCTGGTGTGTTGTGTCGAAGCGTCAAAAGGCAATGCCATTGCAAGGCGCTGTCGACAACGCCGACCAAAATTCCTGCTGAATGACAGCACCCAAGATGTCATTCAGCAGGAAACTTGGTAAGCTGTGTCGAAGCCGTTGGGAGCTGTGCTCTTGTGTTGTCGAAGCGTCAAGAGGCGGTGCCATTGCAAGGCGCTGTCGACACCGCTGACCAAGTTTCCTTCTGAATGACATGCGTGCAGTATGACAATACTCTGAAACATACGGATATTCCCTTGGAGGATTAACCTCATGATCCTTTGCAACAAGCGCCTGAATTGGAACTGGTTACTGAGCAGTCTGCTGTGCCTTTCCATCCCCGCCTTCGCCTCCGGCGGGAAAATTGCGGGCAAGGTGAGCGACAAGCAGACCGGGGAGCCGATGCCCGGAGTGAACATTGTCGTTGAAGGCACGACGCTGGGTGCTGCCACCAATGTGCAGGGCGAATATGTCATTCTTAACGTGCCCTCGGGGAAATATACCCTGCGCGCATCTTTCATCGGGTACGCGGCCACGCGCGTGGAAAACCTCCGGGTGAGCGTGGACCTCACCACACGGCATGATTTTGCGCTGGCGCCGGAAACGATTACCGGTGAAGAAGTAGTGATCGTAGCCGAACGGCCGCTGGTGCAAAAAGATCTAACGGCGACGCAACAAATCAAGACGGCCGAAGAAATCAAAGCGCTGCCCGTGGAAACCTTCCTCGGCGTGCTCACCACGCAAGCGGGCGTGAATACCGGCGCCGACGGCACCATTCACATTCGCGGCGGCCGCAGCAACGAGATCGGCTATTACATCGACGGCGTGCCCGTGGCCAATCCCTTTTTTACCAACAGCCTGGCGAATAATGTGTCGAATCAGGCCCTGGAAGAATTGAAAGTGATTAGCGGCGCATTCAATGCCGAATACGGCAATGCCATGAGCGGCATCGTCAATCTGCAAATCAAAGAAGGCGGTTCGCAATACCGCGGCAGCTTTTCCGTTTACACGGGGGACTACCTTTCCAATGACAAGGACATTTTCTTCAGTATCGATGACCTTGATCCCCTCGCGAATTACGTGTTCGACGCCACGCTCAACGGCCCGGTGCCTTTTCTCAACAACAAGCTCACCTTCAACCTGAGCAGCCGGTATGAAGACAACGAAGGGTTTCGTTTCGGCGTGCGCGAGCATTTGCCGAGTGATTCCGCCAACTTCGAGAACGACAACAATTGGTACATCGAACGAGGTGGTGACGGCGCCTACGTACCGATGAATCCCAGGCGCGATCTCAATTTCCTCGGCAAATTAACTTATCGACTGACCAATAAAATCAAGCTTTCAGCCCAGGCATTGTATGATCGCGGCCGCTATAAGCTGTATAATGTGGATACCCATCCCTATCGCTACAACCCGGATGGCACACAAAACTATCGCGAAGACAGCTATAATTATTCCTTCAAGCTGAGCCAGGCTTTCACCAAAAGCTTTTACGAAGCCAATTTCTTTTATGCGATCACGGATTACAAGCAAGCGGTTTACGACAGCCCTACGGATCCGCGCTACGTACCGACGACGCGCATCCAAGGCTCTCCGACGACCGCCACCTTTGAGTTCGGTGGAACGCAAATGGGATATATCAAGCGCGATTCGGATTCGTATGGCGGCAAGATCGATTTTACCAGCCAGTTCAACGCGCGGCACGAGCTCAAAACCGGCGCCAATTTTCGCAGCGACCATCTGCGTGAAAGAACCATCATTGTTCTCTATGACAATGATTTCTATCGCCAGCCCACGGTCGCGCCCGAAAATGAAACCCCGAGCCATACCTTCTACGACAAAACCGCCACGTTTTTTTCTGTCTACTTGCAGGACAAGATCGAATACGACAACATGATCATCAACGCGGGCGTACGCTACGATTACTTCGATCCCAACAGCGATTACATCTCCAACATACTCGACCCCGAAGGCGCGCGCTCGGCGGCCGAACCCAAGCACAGCGTGTCCCCACGGCTCGGCGTCGCGTTCCCGATTACCGATCGCGGCATTCTTCATTTCTCCTACGGCCACTTTTACCAGATGCCGGAGCTGCGCCGTATTTACGGCAGCAACGTCTACGGTGCCAGCGGCTTTTCGGATTTCGGTTACGCCAATCTCAGGCCGGAGAAAACGGTCAATTACGAATTCGGCCTGCAACAACAATTGGGGGAGGCGCTGGCGCTGGAGATGAGCCTATTTTCCAAAGATATTCGGGATTTGCTGGCGCTGCAGGAGATCAATTATCAATCATTGCAATTTGGTCCGCAAAGCTACAAGATCTATTTGAACAAAGACTACGGCGCTGTGCGCGGCATCACGTTGAGCTTGACCAAGCGCCACGATCCTTCGACGAAGTTATCCGCCTGGATCGATTATACTTTCCAAAAAGCCGAAGGCAACGACGTACGCGACGACGCTTTTTTCTTCAGCGCACTGTCCGGGCGTGAAGAAGAAAAAGCCGTGGTGCCGCTGGATTGGGATCAAAGGCATATTCTGAATACCACCGTGACCATCAGTGAGCCCAACAATTGGGGTTTTAGCTTCATCGGCAAGATCAGCAGCGGCTGGCCTCATACGCCGGATATCCCCTATGCCAACTACGTTCCGGACGCCAACAGCGGCAACAAGCCCTGGCAACAGAATCTTGATATGCGCGTGTTCAAGAATCTGCGCATGAATAGAATTGATTTCGTGCTGTTTGCCAAGGTTTTCAATGTTTTTGATGTGAGCAACGAGCGCTTCGTCTTCGATGACACCGGGCGTTCGGGCTACACGTTCGTCAATCGCAGCCTCGAGGAGACAGAAGCCTTCACGCGGCACTACGGCGAGCCGGGTGTGCACACCTGGTCGGAGTATCAAGTCCGGCCGAATTATTATGGAGCGCCGAGGTCGGTGCAGGTTGGGGTGTCGTTGGAGTTTTGATTTTCAAACAGTGACCATTCACCATTCACAATTCACCGTTCATCGTTCATCGTTCATCGTTCACCATTGGCAATTCTTAATTGTGAATTGTGAACGGTAAATTGTGAATGGTGAATGATCGAGAATTGAGCAAAGGCAATCGAGTTTTAGCATACAAAGGGAGCTTCATGAAACGCAAAACCACAGCGAGCCTGCTGTTCATGATCTTTGTTGCGCTTGGTGTCACCGCCGCCGCCCAAGACCAGCCCAAGCGTGGCAGCTTGAAATGGTATTTGCAAGGGCCGCAGAAGAACTGGAGCGACGCCGAACATCGCGATTATTATCAATGGCGCGATAAAGTATATCAACAGTCGCTGCGCAAAGCCGCGGATATTCAGAATCTCGCGCCGCGGCAACGGGCCATCATCAACGGCAACAAGATCACGACCGAAATCTGGAATTATGGGTCGATCTCAAGCCCGGGGAATCGCACCACCGACATCGTGTGGGAAAACTTGGGCTACGGCTATGAATTCGGGCCCTTTATCTGTTCGGAAATCGAAGTGCCGCCGCGCAGCCATCGGGATGCCTATATCAAGCGGGACGCCAACGGCAATCCGGTGATCAAACCCAATGGCGACACCACCTGGGCCGTCATCTGCATCAGCGACGGCCTGGTCTCCACCGGCTTCGAAGTCTCGCCCGATGGCAAGGAGTTTTGGGGCTGGGAGCCGTTGTTGAGCAGCGACGATGGCCGCGTGCCCTATGCCAATGCCCAAAGCAACAGTGTGCCCACGGTAAACGATCTCGATCGCGACGGTGACGGCAAACCGGATAGCTGGCCCGACGGCTGGTACAATCCCAATCTCAAACGATACGTGTGGCCGGGTGCACTGCGGCAGGGCGCCAGCAATGCCGACATGGAATCCTTCTTCGTGTGTGACGATCGCCGCAACAAGGAATTTCAATACTATCCTTTTGTGAATGACTCGACGCGGCGCGGACTCGGCCTCGAAATTGAGTTTCGCTATTACCAATGGTCCAATCCGCTGGCCGAAGACATTATATTCTTGATTTACAAAATCACCAACAAAAGCGACAAAGACCTGAAAAACGTTATATTCGGCATGTGGGGTGATCCGCACATCGGCGGACCGCAGAATTTCAACGATGATCTTTCATTTTTTGACAGATCCATCAACATGGTCTACTCCTGGGACGAAGACGGGCGCAGTGACGTGGCCGGTCGCACTCCCGGCTTTTTCGGATACAAGTTCCTGGAGAGCCCGGGCAATCCTTTGGACGGCGTCGATAACGATGGGGACAGCTACGCTGATGAAAGTCAAACCGACGGCTTCGACAACGACGGTGACTGGGACGTCGAAAAACACGACGTCGGTGTGGATGGCGTGCCCAACACCGGTGATCGCGGAGAAGGCGACGGTGTGCCCACCGCGGGCGATCCCTTCGATATTCGCGAACCGGGCGAGCCGAATTTTGAGTTCACCGATCTCGATGAATCCGACGAAATCGGCTTAACCAGTTTTTCGGCCCCGACCTTTGGCGGGCAAAACGTGATTTCCTTCGACGATTATATCTTCCGCAGCTACATGCAGCCCGGCGTGTTTGATTCGGCCAATGCCTCGCAAGCCGGCGACTACGTTTTTCTCTACGGCTCCGGGCCGATCGATCTCCCGGCAAAATCGATACGCCGTTTTTCCATTGCATTGCTGGTGGGCCAGGATCTGCAAGATCTGCTGTTGAACGCCGAAACCGCGCAGCAGATTTACGAAATCAACTATCAATTTGCGAAGCCGCCGGAAAAGCCGGCGGTGACCGCCGTGCCCGGCGACCGCAAAGCGACCTTGTACTGGGATAATATCGCCGAGTTTTCATTCGATCCGGTTTCTGAATCCAATGATTTCGAGGGCTACGTCATCTATCGCAGCACGGATCCGGGTTTCTTGGATCAACAAGTGATTACCGATGCTAACGGGTCGGGCTTCTTGTTCGAGCCCTTGAAAACGATCACCGGCGCCGTGGCTAAGTTTGATCTCAACAATGAGTTCAGCGGATTGAGCACGATTCCCTATCCCGGACGAGGAATTGCCTACAATCTCGGCAGCAACTCCGGCCTACGCCACGCTTTCACCGACTCCAACAACGTCGTCAACGGCCAGACCTATTATTATGCCGTGGTTTCGTACGATCATGGTGATTTGGTGCAGAATATTGCGCCGGTGGAATGTTCCAAAAACATCACCCTAAATCCTGAAACTGAAGAGCTTATTCTCGATGTCAACACGGCCCGCGTCGTTCCGCGCGCGCCCAGCGCCGGTTACGTGTCGAGTGGACTGACCAACAATGGCTCAGCGGGCGGTGTCGCCCACGTCAGCGGCGTGGCCACCGGAACCGTGAAAGTGGAGATCATCGATCCCGCTCGCGTCGAAGACGATAACGAATTTCAAATGCACTTTGCCGCCAATCCCACGCGCTATACGGTAGAAGATTTGAAGCCCGTGACTAATAATTTCACGGCACGCCTGGATCAATTTATTCGCATGCCGCATACGAATATTAATGACACGACATTTGTGCTCTCCAGCAGCAACGGCCAGCAGATATTCGTGCGCAATACCGACTACGAGCTGCAAGCCCTGGCCGGTTTCGTGCGCGCGATTCCTGGCGGCGCTATTCAGGAGGGCCAGGCGGTGCGCGCAGTGTACCGCTATTTCGCCGTGCAGGGCAGCCGCCTGCTCGCGAATGAAGAAAGTAATCCTTTCTTTGACGGTATGCGCGTCTTCGTGCAGGACGTGCCACTGGATTTGGACCTGGCGCGCACGGCCTGGACTTCGTCGAGCAGATCAAACTTTACCGGCAGCGTCAAGCCGTTCAACGGCATCGATCGCAACAAGTATCCCGCGGACTACGAAGTGCGCTTCTCCAACGCGATTGTGGACAGCAGTGCGCGGCCGGGTTTTGGTTACATCAAAGCCAAGGTCGAAGTGTGGGACGTCACGCCAGGCCGTATTCCCGATAAGCAGCGCATGGTCTATTTGGAAACGGTGAAGGTTGACAGCTTGTGGACGCCGGACGAGCGTGCCGTCATTCTCTTGGGCGACGAGGGTGTCGTGCAAACGTGGGAATTCACTTTCCTGCCGCCCGCGAACAATCCCGTGGCACCCGCCGCCGGTGACGTGTATTTCATCGCCACGAGCCGTCCCTTTGCGGCCGACGATGCTTACAGCTTCAAAACGCAAGCGGCGCGCGTTGATGAAGCGCAAGCAACCAGCTCCCTGGATCACATTCGCGTCGTGCCCAATCCGTACGTGGTGACCAACGCCATCGAGCCGCTCGATTTGCAGAATCCGCAGGACCGCGGCGAGCGCCGGCTTTATTTCGATCTCCTACCCAAAGATTGCACCATTCGCATTTTCACCGTCACCGGCGAGCTGGTAAACGTGCTCGAGCATCATACCACCATGGATAATGGCCAGGAATTTTGGAATCTGACCACACGGGATAATTTTCCTATCGCGTACGGTGTTTATATTTATCACGTTGATGCTGGCGCGCTGGGGCAGAGGATTGGGAGGTTTGCGGTGATTAAGTAGAGCGGAAGGGGGGACGGTGAGAAAGGCTGAAAGGGTGAAGCTTTCCAATTCCCCCTTCCCCCTTTCCCCCCTTCTCCCTCTCTACCTTTGAATCAAAACAATAAATTTCGCGAGTGAAGAACTATGAAGAAAAAGCTTCTACTCACTATCATGCTATCGTTCCTGGCAGGCTGCTCCATCTTACACGCGCAGACTGATGATGCGCAGACCATCACCAAAACCGGGACCGCGGTGGGGCAGTTTCTGAAGATCGGAGCGGATGCGCGCGGCACGGCGATGGGCGGGGCCTTTGCGGCGATGGAAGGGGATCTGAGCGCCATCCATTGGAATCCTGCGGGCCTGGGCCATCATCGCGGCCTCGAAGCGATGTTCGTGCACGGCCAGTGGCTTGCGGATATGAATTTCAATTTTGCTGCCGTGGCAATGAATATCGGCCAAGTCGGAAAGCTAGGGCTCAGCGTCACCAACTTGAGCACGCCCGAGGATTTGGTGCGTACCGTCGAGCAACCCGAGGGCACGGGCGAACGGTTCAACGCAAACGATCTCGCACTTGGGCTGACGTTTGCACGCCGGTTGACGGACCGGTTTTCGATCGGCGGCACCGTGAAGTTCATCCGGCAGGGCATCTGGCACATGAACGCGAGTGCTGTGGCGCTGGATATTGGTGCGTTATTCACGACACCATTCAGAAACGTGCGGCTCGGCGCCAGCATCGTGAATTTCGGCAGCGACATGCGCCTTGACGGCCGCGACATTCGCTTCAGCCAGGATCCGGATCCGCAGCGTGAAGGCAATGTGGAATTGGTGAATGCACTGTATGAGACTGACAAATACTCCTTGCCGTTAGCATTTCGTGTCGGCCTCGCGACCGAGTTGATAAAAAATGAGAACTTACGACTTACCGCCGGATTGGATGCGCTGCACCCCAACGACAACACGGAAAGCTTGAATCTCGGCGCGGAGCTGGCTTTCAGCGAGTTGCTGTTTTTACGCGGCGGGTATGGCACGCTCTTCCGCAAGAATACGGAAGAAGGCGGGACGCTCGGCGGCGGCTTGCATTACCGCTTGTGGGGCAGCAATACCATGCTGAAAATTGACTATGCCTATGCGGATTTTGGCCTGCTGGAGAACGTGCAGAGATTCTCGCTGGCGGTGGAGTTCTAAGTCTGGTGTCGATGCAATGGATTCACGTCAACACACTTTTCTTGTCACTCAGAAGGAGTCTTGGTAGAGCCATCCACAGCGCTCGTACAATGCTTTACTTCGGAGTGCTTTGGCAAAACTAACCAGGATTCCATCTGAATGACATGGATGAAGGCGCCTGGCAGCGGCAAATGCTTTGCTGCAGATCATAGTCGCCTTTTATTCTTTTTTCTGAAACACCGCCACAATCGTCGCCCCCCGAAATTTGCTTGAAAACGGGTTGTGGCTTCCTCCGACCAGCGACAGGCCTGCGACCATCCCCGCCCGCAAAAAGCGAAAAGGCCATTCCCACGTTCCCGCGCGCTTGATTTCGGCCGCCAGTTTTTCGCTCATCAAGGTATTGAAAAACGCGTCCAGCGGCAGTTGCTGCCACCAACGCAAAGTGAAACCGGCGAGGTGCGCACAGCCCGCGAGCGTCTCCAGGGTGAAATGATTGACGTGGCGCGGTGCATCCAGGGCGATCCAATTCTGCCGGTAAATTCTGGCGTCGAGCGCGGCGGCATTTGGAACGGCGACCACCAGAAAACCCTTTGCCTCTAGCCGGCGATTTAAAATCTCCAATGCGGTACGCGGATCGTACAGATGTTCCAGCACATGCCAGAGGGTAATAGCATCAAAGGAAGAATGGATCGAGTCCAAATCATGCAGGCTGCCGGTGTCGACGGGCAATTCCAGATGTTCGCGCGCCCAGGCCGAGGCGGCGGCATCGCGTTCTAAGCCGTGCACCTTCCAGCCCGCGCGCCGCATTTCATTCAGGAATTCACCGGTACCGCAGCCGGCGTCGAGTAAGCTTCCGGTTGCGCAGAACCGCGAGAGCAGTTTTCTCTTCCAGCTCAAGT
>JBOHQX010000069.1:0-6451 GCA_050732395.1 bacterium | reverse complement strand
CTGAAATGTCATCCCGCAGGGATCTTGGTTGACTCGGGCACAGTGCCGATTTCAGGCCTAGGTGCCGAATCTACCAAGATGCCTTCTGCATGACAGAATGAGGTTTCCGGATAGGCTCTTAGCCATTTTCTCCCAGCTCGTCGAGAGCCTGCCGGATGATGCGTGCGCTCTCGCGCAATCTTTCATAAGTTCTAAGCACAAAATTCAAAGCTCAAAATCCAAAATCACGGATGTCAGCGGCTCCTCATTTTCAATGCTCTGCGTCTAACCTCTTTTGAGATTTGAATTTTGGGTTTCGGATTTTGAATTTACTTCGCCGCCACATATCGAACCAAATCTGCAACCCGCACGGAGTAGCCCCATTCGTTGTCGTACCACGCCACAACCTTCGCCAGGTTGCCGCCAATGACCAGCGTGTCGAGGGCGCTGAATATCGATGAGTGCGCGTCACCTTTGAGGTCGCTGGAGACCAGCGCTTCTTCGGAGTAGGCCAGAATGCCCTTCATCGGGCCTGCGGCGTATTCCTTCATGGTCGCATTGATCTCCTCGACCGTGGCGTTCTTCGACAAAACGGCGGTAAAGTCAATGACCGACACCGTGGAAGTGGGCACGCGGAACGCCATGCCGGTGAACTTCCCTTTCAATTGAGGAATCACCAGGCCAACCGCCTTGGCCGCCCCGGTTTCTGAAGGAACGATGTTCATCGCCGCCGCGCGCGCATCGCGCGGGTCCTCGGCTTCGAGATCCAGCAACCGCTGCGAGTTGGTGTAAGAATGCACCGTGGTCAAGATGCCTTTCTCAATGCCAAACCTGTCGAAAAGCGCTTTGGCGACCGGGGCCAGTCCGTTGGTCGTGCAGGAGGCGTTCGAGAGAATGTGGTGCTTGGCTGGATCATACATCTTCTCGTTCACGCCCAGCACGATGGTCAAATCTTCCTCCTTCGCCGGCGCGGTGATGATCACTTTTTTGGCGCCCGCGTCGAGGTGCAGCCTCGCCTTGTCCCGTTGCCGGAACAGGCCGGTGGACTCGACGACGATATCAACCCCCAGCTTGCCCCAGGGCAGACGCGCCGGATCCCGTTCCGCCAGAATCTTGACTTCGTCCCCGTTGGCCACGAAGCCGTCTTCGCGCGCCACCACCTCGCCGGGGAAACGCCCGTAGTTCGTGTCATACTTGAGCAGATGCGTCATGATCTTGATCCGGCCAATATCGTTGACGGCAACGACGTCGATTTCTTTGTCGTAGCGCTCGCGGATGGCTTTGTAAACCTGGCGGCCGATCCGGCCAAAGCCGTTGATGCCAATTCTAATTGACATGGCTGTAAGCTCCTCGTTATTAAATTCAAAGCACAAAGACGAAAATCCAAAGCACAAAGCTCAAAAACCAAAACTCAAAGCTCCAAGCACTCAAAGATCATCTTGGAATTAGAGATTTGGATTTTGAATTTTCGAATTTGAGATTATCCATTTGTCATAATGCTCTCGGACCATCGCAATCGCCTCGTCGGCGGTGTTCAGACAGCGAGGGATGAGCATGTCTTCGGCATTGGCGAGCGGAGGCTGGGAGGAGAGCATGTGCCGGCTTGCCCAGTCCACCAACTCGGTCCACATCTTGCCGACAAAAATCAGCGGCGTATTATGAAGATGCCGCACTTGCAATAGTTGCCAGATCATCATCGTTTCCAGCACGGTGCCGATTCCTCCGGGGGTAACCACGAAGGCATCGGAAGTCAGCACGAAGTGATGCAGGCGGGTGAAAAACGTGCCGTGCTCAAAAGCTTGTTGCACAAAGGGATTCGAATCCTGCTCGAACGGCAGGTCGACGCGGATGCCGATGGAGCGATTGAGCTCGGGCGCTTTGGCCGCGGCGGCGCCTTCGTTGGCGGCCTGCATCAAGCCTGGTCCGCCGCCGGTAACGATGTCACAGTCCATCTCGGCCAAGGCCTGTGCCAGGCGTTTGACTTCATCGTAAGCAAAAGACTGCGGCTGAATTCTCGCCGAGCCGAAAATCGTGACGCGGTAGCGCTCGCGTTTCGAGGGGCGCAGCCGCGTCAACTTGTTGACGATTTCCCAAAGGCCGAACACCGTGCTCACGAGGATTTGCTTGACGCCCTCTTCGTCGGCGAAACTGACGACTTGTGTATCTTGATCTGTGCTCATAGGCGAGTTTCCTTTGCGAAGCACAAAGCACAAAGCTCAAAGCACAAAACCCAACACTCAAGTTCCGGACAAAAGTCTGATTTTGGATTTTGATATTTGGTTTTTGAATTTCAATCCTCAATAGTCTCTCCCACCCCGGGATACTCCGCCTTAAGCTGGTAGCGTTCCTGAATGAGGCGTCCCAGTGTTTGACGGGCGCGGTCCTCGCCGTGAATCAGTATCACGCGCGGGCGCGAGGAAGCCAAAGAGCCAAACCAGCGCAAGAGATCGCCTTGACCGGCGTGGCCGCTCAGGCCGCCCATGGTGTGCACGGCAGCCCGCACCGGAATTGTCTCGCCGAAGATGCGCACGCTCTTCTTGCCGTCCACGAGCATACGGCCCAGGGATCCGTGGGACTGATAACCCACCACGAGGACGGTGGTTCTGGGCCGGCCCAAATTGTGCCGGAAATGGTGCAGGATGCGGCCGCCGGTGCACATGCCGGCACCGGCCATGATCATGAGCGGCCCCTCCAGATCGTTGAGCGCGCGCGAGTCATTCGCCGTGGCAGAAAACCTGGTCGTCTCCAGGTTCTCCTGCAATTCTCCGGAGTTTTGCATTGCCAGAGCTTCGTCATCGAATAACTCGACGTGCTTGCCGTAAATCTTGGTCGCCTCAATCGCCATCGGGCTGTCGATGTGAATGGGAAACGGTGGCAGCGTCTTGCGCTCGAACGCCCCGGCCAGAAGATAGAGCAGCAACTGCGTTCTGCCCACCGCAAATACCGGAACCAAAATTTTTCCCTTCGCCTCCACGGCTTGGCGGATCACCTCTCTCGCTTCCACCGCGGTTTCTTGCAGCGAGCGATGGTCGCGGTCACCGTAGGTGGATTCCATGAACACGATATCCGCGTGCTTGAACGGCACAGGGTCGCGATGCAGAGGCGCGCCGCGCGGGCCCAGATCACCGGAGAAAACAACCACTCGTTTTTTACCGTTCTCTTCCATCGTCATCTCAATGCTGACGGACCCCAGCACATGCCCGGCTTCGACGCCGCGCACGACAATCCCGGGCGCGATCTCGGCGGGATGATCGTAGTCGAGTGGTTTATAGAGCGGACGCAATCTCTCCACCGCCTCCGAGGTGTAAAGAACTTGCAACGGCGGCTGGCCTTGCCGCGCGCGTTTGCGATTTTCACGTTCCACGTCGCCATGCTGCAAATGGGCGGAGTCGCGCAGAATCAACTCGGTGACATCAATCGTTGCCGGCGTTGCGTAAATCGGTCCGCCGTAGTCAACCTTGGTCAGCAACGGTAGCCGGCCGGTGTGATCCAAATGCGCATGGGTCAAGATGACGGCATCGAGGCTGTTGATCGCGCCTTTGCGCGGCAGCCGGTTGTAATTTTCCAGCTTCTTCCGCCCCTGAAACAAGCCGCAATCAACCAAAACATTGGCAGATTTGGTCTGCACCAGATAGGCCGAGCCGGTCACCTCGCCGCCAGCAGCGCCAAGGATCGTGATTTTCATCAGGGCTCCAAGTTCTAAAGCACAAGATCCAAAGCTCAAAATTCAAAGCGCATGTATCTAGTGCACTGTCACCTTAATTTTGATGCCTACTTCATAATGTCATTCCGTAGGAATCTTGTGTAGCATAGGCACATAGGCACGGTGCTTGATTCTACCAAGATTCTTTCAGAATGACATGGCAAGTGGTGTATTTTCCAAGGTGACAGTGCATAGTGTACTGTCACCTTAATTGTTATACCCTCAGTTACGATATCCCGCAGTAGCAGAATATGATCTCAGGAACCACGCGAAATACACGAAAAGTGCATTAAGTACTTTCGTGTGGTTCGTGTATTTCGTGGTCAAACAGTGCCGTTAAGCCGTACTCTGAGCCGTTTGCCGATGTAATTCGCGCCCACCGAGCCGGATTTTGGTTTTATCTCAACACGTACTTTTCCCGCCTTGCAATCTTAATCAGCTCTCCGGCTTGCAGTTTCCGGTCGACAGGAATATTGTTGATCACGGCTGTATAATCCGGTTTCCAGGCATTGCCCGTACGCTCGCTCAAGTCCGCGAGCGTTTCGCCGGCCTTGGCCGCCGCGAGGCGCAGCCGCAAACTGGTGATGCCGTTGCGCTCTTCCGCGCTCAACGGCCGCAGGCTCAATGCCGCCTGCTTCAGCGTTGGACGGTATTGATCAGCGCCAACACCGATGAGCTGGTAGGTCAGCTTCTGCATTTTCACCCAGAGCAGGTGCATGTAGGTCGTCTGCCGGCGCTCGCTCTCGGCCAGCGTGACCAGATAGCCCGGCCATTGGCCGGCCTGCACGGCGCGCGCCTCGACGGGCTCGCTTTTGTGCTTCTGCTGTAGTTTTGTTATGAAAGCCTGTCCTAATTGCTCGGGCTCAGCTTGTTTCTCAGCGAGTCCCAGGAACAACATTGCTTCTTTTTTTTCGGTCATGGCCCCGACCGCGCTGGGCGTGTTCGCCGTTTGCCAGTGCTCGGGGAACGTGATGGCGAAATTCAGCTCGGGCTGCATAAAAGTCTGTCCGCGAAAAACACCTTGCACCGGATTCTCGTCGTAATGCAGCCCATCCAGGCGGCGCAAAAAATCCTGTTTGTCCTTGGCAATGGCGGGTTGCGGCGACCATTGAATCTTGGCCAGCTCTTTATTGATCTCCTCCACGCGCTTGGGCGTGGTGGGATGCGTATCGAAGAAGCTGGCTTTGTGCTTATCACCGGTGAGCATCTCGACGTCTTTTTCCAGTTGCGCGAGGATGGTCGCAAGCGCCTTGGGATCGTAGCCCGAATGGCCGGTCAGACGCATCCCCTTGCGATCCGCTTCGCTTTCCTGACCTCGGCTGTGGCGCGCGAGGCCAACCTGGCCGATCGCGGCGATCGGCGTATTGATGAGCGCGCCCAGCTCCTCGCTCACCAGGCCGCCGACGATCGCGCCGGGAATCTGCAACAGCGCCGGTAAAATGCCACGGCGCGATTGCTTGGCGGAGTGACGCTCGGTCACGTGAATGATCTCATGCCCAAGCACCCCGGCCAGCTCATCTTCGCTGTTGGCGAGCGCCAACAACCCGCGCGAAACATACACGTACCCGCCGGGCGCGGCAAAGGCGTTGGGCTCGAACTGGTCGACCAGTTGAAACCGAAAATCAAACTCGCGACGCTCGAGATTTCCAACCAGCCGCTGCCCGATGGCCTGAACATACTCAGCGGTAACCGGCGCTTCGTAAATGCCGATTTGTACCTCCACCACTTTTGACACTTCCGCCCCGGTTTTCTTGTCGTCTTCCGGTGAGCTGAAGATTTGTGCCCGGCTTTCACTACCGGCACCGCATAGGAGCATGAGAGCCAGAGCGAGCACATTCGGAAATGGTGTTGGGAAGCGTCTCATGATGAACTGGGTTGAAATTCAAAACGCAAAATTCAAAGCCCAAAATCCAATTCTTCGTTTGCCAAAGTACTCATGGTCTCACTTTATGAATGCCAAAACACCCTGCGATCAAGTTTGAGTTTTGGATTTTGGATTTCCTTACGCGTGTTTATTTCGTTTTGCCCAACAAGTACGTCAGGCCCGCGCTGATCCTGACGGTATGCAGCTCCGTCACCACGTACTTGAGCTCGCCGGTGATCGCCAGCTTTTCACTGACCGGCAATTCCACCCCGCCCAACAAGTCGAGACCGAAATCGGTAGATGAATCACCAACGCCGCCGTCCGTGTTCAGCACGCCCAGCCCCAACCCAACAAAAGGATTGAACGATTCGCTCGAGTAATGATAACGCGCATCTACAGCGAAGGACCACTGGGAGAAATCCACGTTGTTTTTTGACTTGCCCCAATACTCAACGGTCGGCAGCAACTTCACCTGACCTGTGGTGAAGCTCAGATGGCCGCCAAACCCAACCGTTCCGGACAACTGTTCCGGATCGAAATAGCCGATACGGCCACCGACGCCGGTGAGCTTCAGACCCTGGGCCAGCGCATATTCCCCGGACAAGACGATGGCGATGGACAACATCAGCAATGGAAACCGGATTCTCTGCATGGCAATCTCCCTAAGTTTTAAGCGCAAAATGCAAAGCACAAAATTCAATATCTCGGAATGAAACTCAGCGCTCAGCGGATTCATCAAATCTTGAATTTTGGTGACTATTCAGCTCAAAAAAAGCAGAGTAAACGGATGAAGCAGATTGAACGGATAGTGATTCTGCAAAACAAGTTTTAGAAATCCGCTTTATCCGTTCAATCCGCTTACAAGAACCAGGAGCTGAATAGTTACGAATTTTGGTATTTGTGCT
>JBOHQX010000068.1:0-27046 GCA_050732395.1 bacterium | reverse complement strand
CTTATTATATCACCTGGTGCGATGATTTCCCCGGCCCTTCCATCGGTTTGGGAAAGACCAAGGACTTCAAAACTTTCACGCGGCTGGAAAATGCGACTATGCCATACAACCGCAATGGTGTGCTGTTTCCGAGAAAAATCAACGGGCTTTACGTGATGCTGAGCCGGCCGAGCGACAGTGGCCATACGCCTTTTGGCGACATCGTTCTCAGTTATAGTCCCGATTTGACTTATTGGGGAAAACACCGGCACGTCATGGCCAGCGGTGGCAAGAATTGGTGGCAAGCCACGAAGATTGGCGCCGGACCCGTGCCCATTGAAACCCGGGAAGGCTGGCTGCTGCTCTATCATGGTGTCACCACCACCTGCAACGGCTTCGTGTACAGCATGGGCGCGGCCTTGTTGGACTTGGATGAACCGAGCAAGGTGCTTTATCGAACCCAGGACTATATCCTCACACCTGAGCGAGATTACGAGACCGTCGGCTTCGTGCCAAACGTCGTCTTCCCGTGCGCGACGCTGTTCGACGCCGACAGCGGGCGGATCGCGATTTACTATGGTGCAGCAGATACGTATACCGCGATCGCGTTTGCGCAGGTCGATGAGCTGATCGCGTTTATCAAGAGCAATTCCGAGCAATCCTAGAAATCCGAGTGGCCGATCAAATTTAGAATAAAACTCTCACGGTTTGGCGCTTCTCTTAATGCCTTTTTCAACACGAAGACACAAAGCTACACTGAGTTTTACAGAGAATTTGTGAGAACTCTGCGCAATAGAACGCACTCTGTAATACAAACTTGTAGAACTTTGTAATTTTAGCCAAGTATATGGTTGCGACTATGCCGGCCGGAAGTCTCTGCGAATCTTTGCGAGGCTCTGCGTGAGTCTTCTTTTCGTTGCGGCTACGCTGCGCTGTGACTCTCTGTGCGCTCTGTGCTGAAAAGCTTTTTCAGGATCATGCAGCCCGAAGGGCCCTTCCGCGGCTGGCCTAAGAATAGATGTAGATTTTAGGGAGCGGAATAGATGAGTGGGTTTCCAATAGATTTTGTTTGGGGCGCGGCGACCTCGAGTTATCAAATCGAAGGCGCCTGGCTCGAAGGCGGCAAGGGGTTGTCGATTTGGGATGCCTTCTGCCACATACCCGGCAAAATCAAAAACGGCGATACGGGCGACATTGCCTGCGACCATTATCATCGCTTCGAAGAGGATGTGAAATTGATGGCCGCTTTAGGGCTGCAAGCTTATCGGTTCTCGATCTCATGGCCGCGTGTCCAACCCGCCGGGCGCGGCAAACCGAATCCGCAAGGTCTGCGCTTCTATTCCGATCTGATCGATGCATTGCTGGCGCATCAGATCACGCCCTGGGCCACGCTTTACCACTGGGATCTCCCTCTTGCCCTGCAACTGGAGTATGAGGGTTGGCTCAATCCCAGGCTGGCGGACTTCTTCGCGGACTATGTCGCCATTTGTTTTGAAGCTTTTGGTGACCGGGTGAAGCATTGGTTGACATTCAATGAGCCCTGGTGCAGCGCCGTTCTTGGTCACGGGCTCGGCATACACGCGCCCGGGCGCGTCTCTCGGGATGAGCCCTATATTGCCGGCCATACGCTGCTGCGCGCCCATGCGCTGGCGGTGGAGAGGTATCGCACGCAATTTCAACCCCATCAAAAAGGATTCATTTCTTTGAGCAACAACTGCGACTGGCGGGAACCGCGTACTTCCAGCGCAGCGGACCGCCAGGCGGCGCAACGTGCCGTGGAGTTTTTTCTGGGGTGGTTTGCCGATCCGGTTTACAAGGGAGATTATCCCGCGGTGATGCGTGAAGGCCTCGGCGATCGACTGCCGCATTTTACTGATTCCGAAAAAGCCTCACTCAAAGGCTCGACTGATTTTTTTGGCCTAAATCACTATTCGACGATGTATGCTACACACGCAACAAGCACGGCGGCCACGAGCTCCGTACACGACAACAGCGGCATGGTTGCCGATCAGGAGGTTGTTTTGAGCTCTGATCCTGATTGGGAAAAAACCGAGATGCAATGGAACATCGTGCCCAGCGGCTTTCGCAAATTGCTGCAATGGATTGACGCACGATATGATTCGCCGCAGATCTACGTCACCGAAAACGGCTGCGCCATGCCTGATACCCTCGAGCGTGGAAAAATAAACGATCACAGGCGCGTTACTTTTCTGGAGGGCTATCTCAAGACCGCCGCTGAGGCACTCCAGGCCAAAGTCAATCTCAAGGGGTATTTTGTCTGGTCATTCATGGATAATTTTGAGTGGGGCGAGGGCTATTCGAAGCGGTTTGGCCTGCACTACGTCGATTTCCACACCGGAGAGCGCATTCCCAAGGCCTCAGCGCAATGGTACGCGGAGGCCATCAAGCGGAATGGGCCTTAGTGCTGGCCGAAGGCCTTGAAATGTCATCCAGCAAGGGATCTTGGTCGACCCTGGCACAATACCGAGTTCAGGCCAGAGTGCCGAATCCACCAAGATGCTTTCAGCATGACAGGATGAGGTTTGCGATGAAACTCCACAGTCGAACGTCTAAAAACCCAGGGTTTTTGGCCACCGAATCACACGGGAGAACACGGCATTTCTTTGCTCAAAAGCGTGAGATCCAAACGAGTCCCTTCCTGTGTGATTCCGAGGCCACAAATTGCCCTGCAACATAAGCTACCAACCCCGAAGGGAGCCGCATGCAACTACACTGGATCGACATCGGCATCATCATCGTCTACATGGTTGCGATCGTCGTGGCCGGCATTGTCATTTCCAAGCGTGCAAAGGACATCAATTCCTATTTTCTGGGCGGGAACAAGATCCCATGGTACATTCTCGGGGTCTCGGATGCCTCGGGCATGTTTGATATCACAGGCACCATGTGGCTGGTTTATGTCACTTTTGTTTACGGCATGAAAGGCATCTTTCTTCCATGGCTGTGGCCGGTGTTCAATCAGGTTTTTCTTATGGTCTTTCTCTCCACCTGGCTGCGGCGCTCCAACGTCATGACCGGCGCCGAATGGATGAAAACCCGGTTTGGAACTGGAACGGGCGCGATCTTGAGCCACGTCATCATCGTCGTATTCGCACTGGTGAGCGTCATCGGTTTTTTAGCGTACGACTTCAAAGGCATCGGCAAATTCTCGTCGACTTTTCTGCCCTGGGATTTTTCGCCGAACACTTACGCCCTGTTCTTCATGGGCATCACCACGCTGTACGTGATCAAAGGCGGCATGTTCAGCGTGGTCATCACCGAGTTCATTCAATTCTGTATCATGGTCCTCGCCTCCATCGCGATCGGCGTTATCGCTATCATTAAGGTTGACCCCGAGGCGTTGAACGCGGTCATTCCTCCGGGCTGGAAAGACATTACTTTCGGTTGGAATTTGAATCTGGATTGGACCGGCATTCTCGATTCGGTCAATGCAAAAATTGCGGCAGACGGATACTCGCTGTTCACGCTCTTTTTTGGGATGCTGGTCTTCAAAGGATTCCTGGTGAGCGCGGCCGGTCCGGCGCCCAATTACGATATGCAGCGCATTCTTGCAACCCGTTCGCCCCGGGAAGCGGCGTTGATGAACGGATGGGTTTCGGTCGTGCTCTTCTTCCCGCGCTACATGATGATCGCGGGACTTACCGTTTTGGCCTTGGTCTTTTTTACGCCGCAATTGCGCGCCATGGGAGACCAGATCGACTTTGAGCTGGTACTGCCGTACGCCTTGGGCAATTTTGTGCCGGTGGGCCTACTCGGGGTCTTGATGGCCGGCCTGCTAGCGGCGTTCATGTCAACTTTTGCGGCAACGGTCAATGCCGCGCCCGCTTATCTGGTCAACGATTTGTACAAACGGTTCATCAATCCCAACGCCGAAGAAAAGACCTACGTGCGCATGAGCTACCTTTGTTCTTTATTGGTCATCGTCGTTGGTATTGCGTTCGGGTTTGTGGTCGAGTCGATCAATTCCGTCACGCAATGGATTGTGAATGCGCTCTGGGGTGGATACACGGCCGCCAATGTTTTGAAATGGTATTGGTGGCGTTTCAATGGGTACGGCTATTTTTGGGGTATGGTCATAGGTATACTGGCTTCGCTCATCACGCCGCTGGTGGTCGATATTACGCCGGTCATTCACCAATTCCCGATTATCCTGGCCGTGTCGTTGCTCGGCTGTGTCGTTGCCACGCTGGCGACCAAACAAGATGATATGGAAGTTCTCAAGCGCTTCTATAAGCAAGTTCGCCCCTGGGGCTTTTGGAAGCCTGTTCGCGACCTGGTGCTGGCGGAGGATCCCAGTTTCAAACCCAACCGAAACTTCAAGCGCGATATGTTCAACCTCGTGATCGGAATCACCTGGCAAACCAGCCTGGTGGCGTTGCCGGTTTACCTGGTGATCCAGGAGAAGTCATCCTTGCTTTATGATTTCATCGTACTGGCGATCACTACTTTTATTTTGAAGAAAAGTTGGTATGACAAATTGGAGAAAGATCCCGCGCCGGAGGCGAGATAGGTGTCAGTAATACGAGTTGCCACGCCCGAAGATGCGATTGCAGTTCTTGCGATTTACGCTCCGAATGGACCGTAGACGTGTCGGTTTATGTCGATCCCTCGGTCCAGCGTCAGGGACATGGCCGGAAACTCTATTCGGCCTTATTTGAAATTCTGCGGGCGCAGGGCTATTACACGGCATGCGCAGGCATAGCTCTTCCAAACGATGCAAGCGTGGGCTTGCACGAAGCAATGGGCTTCGAACTGGTGGGCGTGTACGGAAATGTGGGATACAAACTGGATAGGTGGATAGATGTAGGATGGTGGGCATTGCCTTTGCGCGAATATGACGCATCGCCAAAGCCTCCTCGAAAGTTTTCAGAACTGTAGAGGCGTTAGTGCACTGTTACCTTAATTTGTATACATGAGGAGTATGAGTTGCAGGGCCTAGTCGGTGATTCTAGGTGATTTTCTTCTCCTACGCCGAAGGCGTTTCACACTACAGCCCAGGGCGCCCATCTGATGGGCGCCCTGGGAACCAATACCCTATTTCCATGGAACCCCCCAATCGGGGTTCCACACCAATGCGCCTAATCCCGAATGCGCAAATAGATCTGTACGAGCGATTGCGTGATGTTAGCTCCCAATTTTTGTTGCACCCCTTCAGGGTGCTTGATGGTAATGTTCATTTACCGAGGGTGCGCTGCGCGCTACCCTCGGCTCTGGTGTTTAACGCCTGCGGCGTATCATAATAAATTGAAGCAGTGTCATAACAGTAAGATTTGTGCAAAAAGTAAAGATTTCTCCAACGGATAGAAAAACCCAACTGAAAAATCTCTTCCTCCGTTGGGTTTTTCTATCCGTTGGAAATTATGGGGATCTTGGGATGTGGCTACTTACGGGACTCTTCAGAATTCAGGCAGGAGACAAACATGAGAGTTCTATTCATCGGTGGCACCGGCGTGATCAGCTCGGCCTGCGTCCAGCTTGCCGTCGAACGCGGGATCAATTTGTGCCTGCTCAATCGCGGCCAGGCTGCACGCGGCATACCGGCAGGCGTGGAGGTTCTGCGCGGTGACATCCGTGAACGTGACTCGATCAAGGCCGTCATCGGAAACAGAGCCTTCGACGTCGTTATCGACTGGATTGCCTTCACGCCGGATCACATCGAAATTGACCTGGAGCTTTTGCGTGATCGTACCGCGCAGTATGTGTTCATCAGCTCGGCTTCGGTTTATCAAACTCCGCCGGTGCTGCTTCCGGTCACGGAGTCCACGCCGCTGCACAATCCATTTTGGGCGTACTCGCGCGCGAAAATCGCTTGTGAAGAGCGGCTGATGAAAGCCTATCGTGAAGAGGGTTTTCCGGTCACGATCGTGCGGCCGTCACATACGTACGATCGCACCCTGTTCCCGATGCATGGACAATACACCGTGGTCGATCGCATGCGTAAGGGCAGGAAAGTCGTCGTGCATGGCGATGGCAGCTCGCTTTGGACCTTGACCCACCACCGCGATTTTGCGAAGGGGCTTGTCGGCTTGCTCGGCAATTCTCACGCCCTGGGAGAAGCTTTCCATATCACTTCTGACGAGATTCTCACCTGGAATCAGATCTTCGAGATCGTGGCCAAAGCCGCGGGCACGCAAGCGCGGCTCGTCCACGTTCCCTCCGAGCTCATCGCCGCCTTCGATCCGGAGTGGGGCGCGAGCTTGTTAGGAGACAAGGCCCACAGCATGATCTTTGATAACACGAAGATCAAGCGCCTCGTGCCAGACTACACCGCCTCCATCCCATTTTCTCGCGGTGCAGAAGAGATTATGAGCTGGTACGATGCCGATCCCGCGAGGAGGGCCGTGAATGAAAAGAAGGATCAATTGATGGACAACATCATTGCTGCATATGAATCCGCATGGCCGAAATGAACGTGATACTATGCTCCATAAGAAAATGCTCAACGCAGGAACTCATCCCCTAAATCCCCTTCTCTTAAAAAGAGAAGGGGAAATTTAGAGCCTAGAACTTGCTCTCCTCCTTCTCTTTCCAAGAGAAGGGGGCCGGGGGGGATGAGTTCCGAGGGTTCCAAAGCCCTTAGCTTGACACCTATGTCCTTGCGGGATGACACTTCATATTCTTCGATGGACTTTTGAGCGATAGCAGATCAAACTTGTTATGTCTGTAACGAAACTCATGTTTTGAGTAAACCCGGAGAAAAAATCATGCCGCACAGAATTCTAATGACCGGTCTGCTTATTTTGGCGAATGTTTTGTTGGCCGACACCCTCATCGCCCAAGAAGCTATCCGGCTGAACCAAATTGGCTTCTATCCCAAGGGCCCGAAATACGCCATTGCGGTAGGCGCTGCCGGTAACGTGTTTCATTTGATTTCCACTGCTCGTGCAGATACGGTGTATACCGGCGCGCTGGGAACGGCTCAAACGTGGTCGCATTCCGGAGAAACCGTGAAGCTCATCGACTTCACGGCATTTCAAGAACCCGGGGAATTTACCCTCGTCGTTCCGGGCCTTGGGCAGTCGCATCCATTTGAGATTAAAGCATACGTGCACCAGGATCTGTCCGCCGCCGCCATAAAAGGATACTATTTTCAGCGCGCCACCACGGCGCTCAGTGCAACGCACGCGGGAAAATGGCAGCGTCCGGCTGGACATTTAGACAATCAAGTTTGGGTGCATGCTTCTGCAGCAACCCTGGCACGGCCGGAAAATACCATCATCTCTTCACCAAAAGGCTGGTACGATGCCGGGGATTACAACAAGTACATCGTGAACTCCGGCATCAGCACCTATTCGATTCTGGCAGCCTATGAGCAGTTCCCCGATTATTATCAGAATTTCGCTTTCAACATTCCCGAGAGCGGCAATGACCTCCCGGACATTCTGGACGAAGCACTGTGGAATCTCCAATGGATGCTGACCATGCAGGACCCAAATGATGGCGGCGTTTATCACAAGCTCACCACTGCGAACTTCAGTGGCATGGTGATGCCTCACCTGGACACAGCGCGGAGGTATGTGGTGCAAAAGGGCACGTCGGCAACGCTCAATTTTGCCGCGGTGATGGCGCAGGCCAGCCGCATCTTCAAAGCGTTTTCCACGGCCATGCCGGGCTTCGATCAAACCTGCCTGACCGCTGCTCTCAACGCCTGGGGATGGGCGCGAAGGAATCCCAACGTACGCTACAACCAGGGCGCTTTGAATGCCGCGTACAACCCCGACATCAATACCGGCGAGTATGGGGATGGCAATTTCAGCGACGAATTTCGATGGGCAGCAGCAGAGTTGTTTGTCACCACCAAAGCGGACAGCTTTTTGACCATATATAACCCACTCTCCGGCTCGTTTGGCGTGCCGGCATGGCCGAATGTCAACACGCTGGGACTCTATTCGTTGGTATTTCATCGCGCCGGGCTCGGAAGCGCCGTTGACACAACCCTCGCGATTTCAGCTTTGTTGAATCTGGCAAGAGGCTTGAGTGATGAAGCCGCGCGCTCTGCTTATCATGTCGTTATGGGGATTTCCAACGGCGACTTTGTCTGGGGCAGCAATGCGGTCGCCGCCAATCAGGGCATGGCGCTGATCCAGGCTTACAAAATCACACGCGACAATTCATTTTTGGAGGCGGCCCTGCAAAACCTAGATTATCTTCTGGGTCGCAATGCCGTAGGTTACTGCTTCGTGACAGGTTTTGGCAGCAAGCCATCGATGCGCATTCACCATCGCCAATCAGAGGCCGATGGTATCGTTGATCCCGTTCCGGGACTGCTGGCAGGGGGACCGAATCCCAATAGAGAAGATGGATGCGCGGGATACATTGGCACACAACGGGCAAGAGCCTACGTGGATAACGTGTGCAGTTACGCTTCGAATGAGATTGCGATCAACTGGAACGCGCCGTTGGTTTACCTGGTTGGCGCGATCGAAGCGTTGTACTCACCCACGGGCAAACCCAATCCGACCGGTGTCCAGGAGGGTAGAAACGGCACGCTTCCGGATGGGTTCGGGCTGCGGCAGAACTACCCGAACCCTTTCAATCCCTCCACACAGATCACGTACTCGTTGCCCGCTTCTGGCGAAGTCTACCTCGCCGTGTATGACATGGCCGGGCAGTTGGTGCGCACGCTGCAACACGCCAATCTTTCTTCCGGACAACATACGTTGTCTTGGAACGCCGACACTGACGGCGGGACCAAAGTTGCCAGCGGCCTTTACCTCGTTCGCCTTCGTCTCACCGCCGAGGGCTTCACCTGGACTGATTCGAAAAAGATAGTGGTGGTGCAGTAGCCTCGATTTCATGAATCCGATTGTCGGCACAAGAGTTTGGAATCATTCTAAGGAAAATCTCTGCGTATGCTTTGCGTGAGACATAACTGCGGAATTTCTCACGCAGAGCATCGCAAAGGTTCGCAAAGAACAGCTCTGCTTATGCATTATGTCTCTGTCCCGTCTTCAGGGGGTTGCGTATTCCTTTTTGGCTACGGCTCACCCGCGTTTGGCGCTTGGCCTTCCAAACCTAGAATAGAATTCAGATAGCTATTTACATTAATGAACGTCTTCTTTCAACGGGAGACACAACCATGAAAAAGCTCGTCCACTTCAGCACCCTATTATTCGCTCTTTCGAGCTTATCGAACGCCTTTCCCCAGGCGCGCATCAATTTCAACCATCAGCAACTTTTCCTCAACGGCGCCAACTTTGCTTGGATCAACTTCGCGCGCGACGTCGGCCCGGGCGTTACCAATTTTACGCGCTTCGAGCAAATTTTACGAGACGTTCATGCCAACGGCGGTAATACCATGCGCCTGTGGTTGCACACCACCGGCGCTGCCTCGCCGCAATTTGATGCAACGGGCCGCGTCATCGGTCCCGGGCAAAACACCATTGCAGACCTGCAGCGCATCCTGAATATTGCCTGGGAAAACCAAGTGGGGCTCACACCGTGCCTTTGGTCTTTTGACATGTTGCGCACCTCGAATGGTGCAGGCATAACCGATCGCGCGATGAGCATGCTGTCGGATACGACCTACCTGCGCGCCTACGTCGACAATGCGCTCATTCCCATGGTGCAGGCGCTGAAAGGGCATCCCGCCATCGTGGCGTGGGAAATTTTCAATGAGCCGGAAGGCATGAGCAACGAATTCGGCTGGGAGTTCAACCGTCACGTGCCGATGGCCTATATCCAGAGATTCGTCAACTGGTGTGCAGGTGCGATTCATCGTACGGACCCAACTGCGCAGGTGACCAACGGGTGTTGGAGTTTTCTCGCGCTCACCGATGTGCCAACGACAGTAGCACTCGAAAGCAGCAGCGCGATAGCACATATGACTGCGGCGCAAAAGGCCGCCATCGAACGCCTGTTCCAGCTCAAGTATGGCGCATACATGGCGGCGGAAGATATTCTGCGTCACATGCAGCGCGCGGAGAGCATGGGCTACAACTACTACTCCGATCCCCGCCTGATCGCCGCCGGTGGCGATGCCGATGGTACGCTCGACTTCTATTCCGTGCACTATTGGAACTGGATGCAGGCTTCCATCTCCTCCTTCCATCACCCGGCCTCGCATTGGAATCTCGACAAGCCCATCGCCGTTGGCGAGTTCGGGATGATCGAAACTTATTCGCCGACCAACGTCCCCACCACAGACCGTTTTGACCGGCTTTATGCCAACGGCTATGCCGGCGCTTTGGCCTGGTCGTGGACCGATGTCAATCTTTCCACTCCGGCACAAATGCTTGCTGGTATGCTGGACATTAAAACCAAATTCCCCGAGGCCGTCACCATTGTGTTCCGGCCAGGCGTAGTTTTGACCTTCGGTGCGGAACCTTCTCGAATCGAAAAAGCACAATCCAGCACGCTTTATTGGACAACTTCTCCGGGTTCGTTAGTTACCATCAATGGGAGTGCTGTTGAGGCGAACGGCAATATGGTGGTGACACCGGAGGCGACAACAATGTATCAATTGATTGCCGGTGGTGATCTTGCTGACACAAGCACGGTAATCGTCGAAGTTTTGCCGCCGGGCACCATCGTCGCATTCACAGCAAAGCCCGCCGTCATTGTGCCGGGTGAATCGAGTTGGCTGTACTGGCATACGGTAACCGGGTCAACGGTAACGCTGAACGGCCTTTCTGTTGCCGCGGATGACTCATTGGAAGTACGACCTTTGTCGGATAGCACGTTTACCCTGGTCGCCACGGGCGAAGTAACGGACACCAGTACCATCACCATCAACGTACTGGGTCCGCTCGAGATCAACCGGGGGCTGAACCGTCCGGTCGTTGCCTCTTCCGGTGAGCCAAATTCAAGCGTCGCCGACCCAAAATTGGCGGTGGACGGCAATCTGAGCACGCGCTGGAGCAGCGCCTGGGCGGATAATCAATGGATCGAAGTCGACTTGGGTGGGGCTTACGACGTGCATCGCGTGGTATTGCATTGGGAAGTTGCCTATGGGCGGGCGTACATGATTCAAGCCTCACTCGATACGCAAAATTGGACGACGATCTACAGCACCACCACCGGCGATGGCAGTACCGACGATCTGAACATCAGAGGTTTCGGACGTTACGTGCGGATGCATGGATTGGTGCGTGGGACACAGTGGGGATTTTCTTTGTGGGAGTTTGAAGTGTACGGCGAGCCGCGTGCAACGGAGGTCGAAGAAAATCCGCAATTGGTGCCTGCATCCTTTCGATTGGAGCAAAATTATCCCAACCCCTTCAATCCCGAGACCCTGATAAAATACAGCCTGCCTTCGGCTGCGCGGGTGAAATTGGAAGTCTTTGATGCGCGGGGGAGCAGTGTGACGACTTTGGTGGATGCAAAGCAAACAAGAGGGATCTACACGGTGGTCTTTAGCGGGGAAGGTTTGGCGAGTGGAATTTACTACTATCGTCTACAGGCTGGGGAGCAGTTGCAAGTAAGGAAGATGGCGTTGGTTAGATAGTGCGGCTCTCAATTAGGCGCTTTAGGTCGTGAGTCATTGGTCATTGGTCATTGGAATTTGAGATCTAATTGTAATTTGAGCTGTAACTATTTACATGTTTTCCGAAAATGGCAAAACTATTAAGGGCAAAACCATTAGAAGCTTCCTTTGTGTTTAATAGTCTTGCCCCAAATTGTCTTGCCTTCAATATACTGAAGAGTTAAGTTTTTTCCGTGGGATTTCCTTTTCTGTGGGAGAAAATCAAGGTAACAGAATACTAGCGTATCGCCTCGATTGCCGCGATCAACTGTCCCGCGATTTTCCGATGCGTTTCCACTGAAGGATGCCCGTTGGCCACATAACCGTTTTGGAAATAATCGAACTGGGCGTAATGAATATCCAGATTGCCGCTCTCCTTTTCCTCCTCCACTACCTTGCTAACATTTTCACGTATCCATTCGACGTGTGCGGCGACTGCGAAATTTGCCATCGATGTAAATATTGTAGTAGTGATCGCTGTCGGCCATGCGCACGCCAATACTGGTTCCGCTGAATTCTGTATAGACGCGCACACCGGGCCAGGAATGTTTGGGATGCAAGGGGTCGGTCATGTCCCATCTTCCGAAATACTGGAGGTGGGGATGATTGGCGGGTAAAAACTTCGACGGAAACATCGAACTGCCGTGGCCGCCTAATTGGAACAGAATAGCGAACGCACAGGGAGGGAGCCAATTCATAGCGGTGATGTGAGCTATTTTGCTCAGACGTTGAGCCGGCAATTGAACGAGCACGATGCCATCAGAAAGTGTCTGCAAAATGCAAGATGCTCAAAACGCCTGCATCAGTCAAGTCAAAAAAACGCCGGTCTCGAGAAATGTTCGAGGCCGGCGTTAAGTCAAAAACTCGGATAACCTGCTCAGCAGTCGTAAGGCCTACTGCCTGCGAAAGCGCCGCCGAGCTACCCCAAAAATCGTACCAAGGCCGGAGCCGAGGAGCAATAGAGTCGATGGTTCCGGTACAACTGGGGGCGGAGGGTCAGGACGAAAAGGGTTGTTGATGAATGCTTCGCTTCCTCCTCCTAAGGCAAAACCCTGAACGTGCATACCTAGACGTAAATTGCCATTGGCGAGGTCGCTCTCCACATCAGCAAACGTCTTCCCAGTCTGCAAGAACAATATGATCGACAAAGTCTCTCCAAGACCCACACCATTGTCCAATGTCGGGCGGTCGGAGTCATAGTCGAATCCTGTTGTTACCGAAAAAGCTGGGCTTACCGTGTTCCCGCCCGGCAGATTTGGGGGAGCCGCGCCTTGTGAAAAGGAGACTCCGCTTCCGTTTATAATAGTGGCCGGGCCGCCCGGAAGTAGCACTGAGGTATCGTCGAAGTAGATATCGGCGATTGAAGAAGCTACAGTACCGATATTGAAAAATTGAAACTGAACCTGATTCGATGCGAAGGCCGTAACCTCCACAGAAAGCTGTGCTTCGCCGGCGAGCGCGGCCAACGGATTATTGCCCGTAATGTTGAAAAAACTCAGCGTAAGGGCTGCGGCATTTGGCGGCATTGTTCCCATTACCAGTAGAACACAAGCAACCAAAGCGCTTCGCACAGCTAAACATGTCATCATTTGCATATCTCCTCTGGTATGCTGGCTGATCCCTCTGCCAATTCACTTCTAGGGCTTGAACCCAATTGTTGATTTCATCTTTAAGTAGATCGCAAAATGCATGGCTCTCTTTGACGCAGAGAGCCACGCATCATTCAGCCAGCCTCGATAGATTATCCAGATCGGCGTGATATTCAAGAACCGAGCCTTTGACACCTAAATCGTGTTCTTGCGGCGCAGGCGATAGCGTCTCGCAAATCCTAAGCTCGCCAGACCGCTTCCGAGCAGCATCAGTGTGCCAGGCTCGGGGGTGAGACCAGTCGAACCGCCGTCTTGGTGACCGACATTCATGAAGGGACGCAAAGCAGGATTATAATGCTCTCCTAAACCAGTGAAGCTCTGTGCCCAAGGAGATGGACCGTCGCCATCGGGCCAGTACAGACTTGAAGCGGGCCCATGCAGACTATAATTAAATGTCAGGGTCATGACCGAGCCGAGCGCCAGCCCTTGAAAGCCGCCATTTGTGTATTCAATGCCATCAAAGGATACAGCATCGGTAAAGACGTCAAAGTGAGACAGACTTAACGCGCTACCATTGATCGCCGCGCCCGTCAGCCCAAAACTCGAGAATACGGAGCCATCGAATTTAAGGTCAAAGTAGCTCAAAGCTTCGTTGCTATTTGCCTCATGATAGATGGTGTATTCGACCACTCCAGCCGTCGTCGAATGGAGGTCGTATCCGCCGGGATTGATCCAAGGATTTGCCAATGCGTAAATATTCAGATACGCGGAGGCATCACGCGCACTGCTCGTCAGCAGAGCAATTGCCAACAGTGAGAATAGTTTTGTTTTCATAACTTTCACCTCGCCGGGTTGATTGAATGTGGTCCAGCTTCAGCTAAATTGTACTGGTTGAACTTCGGGATTGCATAGAACGTGCCAAAGTCAGGCAACAGCTCCGAGGGAGGCCGGGCGCTCTAATCTCAATGACTTAGACCTATCAACATCAAACTGACACCGCGAGATGACGAAGAATGTGTTCATAAAACCGACTGCTGGTATTGTATTTCACCTAATTCTCAATTCTAGCTGAATTTGATCTGTACTGATATTTGACACTCGCTCAATCTCGGGTCTTCCATCCCGGGGAATGATATTTTCCATCCTGTGTTGCATGACAGTCCTAACATGTTCGGTGCCAAGCCGGCATGTGGCCGCTTAATCGTATCCGGCAAGGCTGTGAATGGAAATGTATTGTAGCATGCCATCTAGCAATGGGTGGACACGCAGGGGTGATGGCCTATTGGGTGGGCGCTTCGGCGTAACGGAGATTGAAAGAGGAACCTGCCATATTGACAAATCTCCGAAGCACTTCACTGGCTTTCCCTTCTTCATTTGTAGCAAACGGGATGCAAATACGGAAGAAATAAACGGAGGTCGCTCGATGCTTGAATGCGTTGATCAATAGGCGGATTTTCAGCTCAAATTCGTTTTGCACAACCTGTCCGTCCGAAGCAAACCAATAGATGACGAGTTGATTTTCGCCGTTCTTGACGATTTGGAGCTTTTTGGCGCAGCTTGCCTCTGTGTCAAAAGGAAGTTGATATTTTTCTTGACGTACGATGGTCCAGCCCGAACCCGGGAGGCAATGCTGTGGTGAATGCACCTGGGCTCCGAACTTCTGGTCCTGATAGTAGCCAATAAACAGTTCAGCTTTTCTCCCCTCCGTGTCCTGGTAGCGGCGAAGTAAAATCTGATCGGTCCGAAGAACGCTACGGATTTGGTCATTGAGCTGGTATTCTTCAGCCACCCAATCTTCGAATTGTCTCGGGAAATCATGCAAATTTACCTTGTGGCTATTCGTCGTTTTCGCGGCACGAATCCACGTATTTGTGGCAAAAGTGATTGCCATTAAACCGATGACTACCCAATACGCCTTAGAGAATTGAACCATTGTAATAGACCCGTCAAACCAACTAGTAAAAAAAGTCCACAGAGAAAGACCAGAATACCGGAGCCTTCGTGAAGAATGCCCTGTGCAGCTTCTGTATTCCAGAAAATACCCAAAGCAGCAATGACAATGAGCCGCAGCACATTCGCAATAACCGCGAGGGGAACAGCAGCCATGAACAGAATCCAACGTAGCCCAGAGGGCAGGTTGCTCATGTAAGCTAGGAGCGCCGCCAATGCCGACAAAATCATCATCGAACGCAGCCCACTGCAAGCTTCGATCACTTCCATACTAAAGCCTGAGAAATGCAAAATATTTCCCTCGCGCATACCTGGTATACCGAACAGTTGCATTGCTTGGAATGCGCCGAAACTCGCCAATTGCTGCAGAGGAAAGGCAAGGCGGTGGTAAAGAACATACGGTAGTGGGACCATAAAACCGAGATAGAGCAACGAGAACCACAACTGGCGAAACAACATGGTTCCACCAAAATAAATCACCAGCCCCACCAAGCCCATCAGCATTGCCATCCGCGAGAGAAACCACTCCGCACCGGCGGTGGCAACGACATAGACCAGCATCGCCAGGCAAAAAATGACGAGGCCCGTCCCAAACGAAGGACTAAAAGTCAACGTTTGAAGTTTCTTCCGCTTCTGCCACATGAGATAAGCTGAAATGATCGGAATCAGAAGTCCATGCTGGTAATTGGGATCCAATTCCCAATCGAGAAAAAGCTCGCGGAGGGCAGGAAAAAAAAGCACGATAAACGCGGTTGCGAGCAGAAAGGTAGCGAACCAGTGAAGAGGTTTCGAGAGCATAATCCTACAAGATATTCTGTGTGTTGCAGCACTGGGTTGTTGTATCAATAAAGTAACATTTCCTGATGCCTAGCACCCCTACATTCATTGTTCGCCACAATTGTGCCAAGACGCTAGCAATCCTGAATTTCATTTTTCAGAGAAGAGCGCGCGTTCTGATATATGTCTCCGTATCGCTTGATAACTCGAGGCCAGTGCCAGTTTTTCAAAACGGCTTCTCTTCCCTTCGAGCCGAGTTTTTGACAAAGCTCCGGCGAATGCAGGAGTTGGGACAAATTCTTTGCCAGATCATCCGCATCGTCCGGCTGAGCGAGCAATCCGGTTTCGCCCGGGATGACAAATTCACGAATACCGCCTACGTCACTACCAACGACGCATTTCTTGAGCGCCATGGCCTCCAAGGGTTTGAGCGGGCAAACCAGCTCAGTCAATCGCATCCTGCGCCGAGGGTATGCTAGAATATCCATGAGCGCATAGTAATCGATAACCTCGCTGGGATCCACCGAACCGGTGAATACAATGGCGGACTTGGCAGGAGACTGGCTGGCTCGTGTTTCCAGATTTTTGCGCTCAAACCCGTCCCCCACCAGCAATAAAGAGGCCTGTGGATATTTGGCATTGATTTTTTCAAATGCCTCTATGAGAATGTCCAAGCCCTCGTACCGATAGAACGACCCAATGAATCCGATCACCTTTCGGCATTCCAATCCGTACTTTTTCAGCAACTCGGGTCGCGGCGGCCTTGCGGTAAAACGATCGGCATCAACGGCGTTCGGTACAACACATACTTTCGCTGCGGGAATTTCCCGTGAGAGAATCTCCGCACGCATGGTTTGAGACAGTGTAACCACACTATCGGCTCTTCGCATCAACATGGTCTCGAATTTTTTTGTCATCCGATATCGCAGCGAGTCGTTTTCACATGTGCCATGATCCACCGCGGCATCTTCCCAAAAGGCACGTACTTCGTAGACCAACGGCAACCCTGCACGTCTTGAAACAAAATGAGCTGGCCAGCCATTCAACAGTGGCGAATGCGCATGTATAATTTGGGGGAGAAATGTTCGCACGTGTTGTTGAATTTCATTGGTCAGGTATCGCATCAAGCCTACTTCATTCAAATAGGGGCTTTTCCAAACACCACGCGCAGCCGAATAATTCGTCCGCACATACTCAATATTGTCAAACCGCTCAACCGGTCCATTCGATTTGCCCTGCTTGGGGGTCGTGAGCACGTAAGGTTCAATACCACACGCCGATTGAAATTTCAAAATATTGTGGCTGCGAATGGCATAGCCACTCAGATGAGGCAATGAATGATCGAGTATATGAAAAACACGCACAACTTCACTCCTTTTCGTAAATCATCCAGCTAACCCAGAAATATAGCAATCGCACAGATGATCGGAACAGAAGCACAAGCACCATCCTTTAGCCGGCGACGATCGCCGGAGAAGATTTTGGTGGCTCGGCACGGCCAGGTTGAGATAGAGACAATGCTTGCCGGTTCTTATTCATGCAAGCTCTGCACATCAAGCGCATTGGAGGGATATTCAGCATGACCATCGGCGGGAGAGGTGTGACCACGCGTATTCTGAAAAAGCCTCGATTGAGCGCGCTCGTGCTTGAGCCGGAACAAATCAAAAGACACGAAAAATTTGTAGGAGATGTATTTGACGTACTCTTTTGCGATGAGAGTAGCGACCGCGGGGCTGGCCCACCAATTTGTTCGGGCCTCGGAGGCAAGCTCTTCCGGCACCGCAACAGGGATGATACTCAGCCTGTCTCCAGAAACTCGATATCGCCTTAACGTTTCACAAATTCGACGCAAATGAAAATCTGAAGAAACGACCATCAGTCTCTTGATATTTTGCCGTTGTGCCAAATGGATCAGGGCTCTGACTTCACTCAGCGTGCCATACTTTCCCTGGTCGATCAAGCTACACCAGGCACGCTGATGGTCTATGTAAACAAAGAAATGTCGCAACGCAGGAGGCGTTTTTTGGACCAGCTCGGCAAGGCCTCCATCTTGTTCCAGTCCAAGCTGAAGAAAATGCCGCCATTCATATCGGCTCACACTAAACACGATTCGATTCGCATACCCCCTCTTAAAGAGGTCCAAGGCATAAAGCTTTCTCTCCGGTCGCCCGGCAAAAACAAATATGCAATCGGTTCTTTCGGGCGATTGTCCGATATTGAGGAAATCGTGAACAGCGTAAAAAATGCGGTGTCGTAGATTGCAAAAGATCATTCACACATATGGCCAGGCAAGCACTGACCTATCCTTGCACGAATAGCGTTTCAAGGCCATTCATTCGAATCAAAAAATCTGGCTATTTGAAGATCATGGTACATTATAGCCGCATGGCTAGGGTGCCTGGTCAATGGGTATGGCATGCAAGCGCACGCTGGCTATTTCAATGGGAACCTCATTGGCGCCAGCGTCAAAATAAATGCACGAATTGTCGTCATCAGCAGTGGCGACAAAGTCAGCGGAAAAACTTTGCCACGCAGTCACCAATTCAAACTCGCGATACCAGCCCAGATTGTCTCCCGGCTCGTGTGCTTGCGCACAACCGGCGAAAATGCGCCGCGGCTTGTCCGCCCGGGCCTGGAATTGAACGGCATAACGCTGGCCCGCCTTGACGGCAACGTCCAATCGACTTAATCGAATCTCCCACGCGTATTTAGAAGCAACATTGTTGACGGCGAGACGCACGTTCTCATCATGATCGGATGGGAACAACAAATGAGCGTCTGCGCCATTCTCCAATTGCAAGTTCCAATAGCTTCCTCTGTCTTCTTCCTCGATGGCGGCAATTTCGGATTGATGCGTTATACCAGGTGAATCAGCTAGGCGCAAGTGAGCAAGCTTTTGATACAGACGCTCGGCAATCAGGCGATGCGCTTCCGCATTGGGATGTTTATCCCAAGGGGCGATCTGCAACGACTTGGTGGGATGATTGCGATAGACGTTGATCATGCTGATGGGGAGAAAGCCCGCAGCCTGTGCTTGTTGTATAAGATGATCGACCTCTGCGCGGCTGTACAACTCTCCCAAGTTAGGCATTAACATCCAAATAGGAACCACATTGTGCTTCCGGCATTGTGCGGCAATCTCGTTATAGACCCATGAGAGAATTTCATCTTTATGAGGCCGTAGACGCTTTTTGATTTGCGCTTCGGACATTCCCTGGTTGATGCCGGTCTTGGCGATCAGATTACGCAAAAAGTCATAGCGGAGGTCATATCCGGCTGCGATCACCTTGCTGAGATACCCCGAGAACATGCCCATATCGCCACTGACGTGCGCCACACAAATAACGGCCTCCGGTGCAAATGCCAGGGCTTTCTTTTCAAGCATGACTAATTGCTGAAAAGGCGAATAACCGGCCACGGCAAAATTCAACACTTGAAACTGGACGTCTTGCTGGTCAGCTCGTTCACGATTCAACCGTTCTTCCAACAATGCTTCAAAAGTTTCATCGTTGGTGACCCCGGACCCCATCGCGTCCGAGGGCCCCAGCAAAGCGATGCGATAGGTGCCTGGAGACTTCTCCCTTTCATAATCTCGGTCGCGCATACCCCAGCGATTGATTTGCATGGTCGCACCGACGTAGTGCTTTGTAACAAGCGGTGTGAGCTCGAACAGCAACAATTCATCTGTGTAACTTTTTTTCAACCCATGCCCAGTGCCCCAATCGGCGGGTTTGGTAAGCTGCATTTCGACAATCGGATTGTTGAAATGATGCACCGCAAAAAGGTCTTCGTAGTAGCCTTGAATCAGGCGCGTTTCGTCGACCCGGTTCAACCGCATGTCCTGTAGCTTGACGATCATCTGCGCCGTCTTCGACGCCGTGGCGTCCATCGCGGGAAACTGGCCCAGCAGATACACACCGAGCGCGGTAGCACAGGTGAGGACGGCGGACTTTGCAAAGGAGAGTGAAGCAATCTCAATGCGTGGCAGCCAATTCCTTCCGCGCGCCACGAGAATGAAAATACCAATGAGGTTGACGATCAAGAACAGGCCGGCCACCCAACCGGCGCCCTGCCAGCGGGTTGCGGAGGGAAGATCCCACAACGCCAGCCAGTCCGTGAAGCTCGGGCTGGTCCAAAGCGACCACAAGACCGCCATCAAAAGAAACATTCCCGAAGTACGAAGAGAAAGTGATAGAGCTTGACGAACAGTCAACGATTTATTTTTCAGGGCCGCATTCCGGCCGCGCCGAGTTTGATAAAAGGTATTGATGGTGACAAAAACTCCAAAACACGACCAATAAATGATGTCCTGAGGGATGATGGGAAAATCTCCGCGCAACCAAAAAAACTGATACGCATGAAAGAACCACGTCAGCACGAAGGAGTATAGAGAAGCTCCCAATAGGGCTACGGTAAAGCCCCGAGCCTGCAATTTCATAAAAAACGGATTATAAAAAAACTCGGTGATGAAATTGCGCCAGGGAATATTAATGCGGCGCCACAGGTCGGCGGGGCCGGACGCCAAAAAGAAGCGATTCATCACTTCCGGGAGCTTGAAGCCGAATAAATACAAGATACCGATGATCAGATGGAATTGCCCAGAAACACGCAGGACGAGAAGATAATTCGAAATGAGAAACTGGAATAGGCGGCCCACATCCTGGACTTCAACTTCCGGCAGCGTCCAATAATAATAGACGAAGCGATACACCAGCAAGTGTATGACCCCGCGGCAAATCCATTGTATGCCAGTCTGGTAAATAGCATAGACGTCCCCTTTGAAGTAGGTGTCTTGAAAAGTTTTATAGTCGACGATGGGAAAAAAGGGGAAACATACATTCGGCAGTAGAAAGAAGTATGACAACCGTTGCGTCCACGCTACCGGCCTATTCTCGTGGCGGAGCTCAAAGAGATAAATGAGCAAGCGAAACATGAATATGGAGCAAATGATCGGCAGAATGACACGCGGCGCCGGAATGGGAACCCAGCCTTCGCGCATGGCAATGAGCGCGACCCCCGCGCAAACGACGAGGCCGACGCGTACGAGATAAGGAACGGGTAGATGGCAAAGCGCGATCACACCCAGGCTTATGCCGATCAACCAGGCGCCGTTGGCCAGGCCCAGGAGATAAAAAATCCCGCCGATGGACAGCAGCAGAAAAAAGCTCAAACGATAGCGCAGCGGCAGGAGGGCATGGACCATAAAGCCGGCAAAGATCAGTTTGGACAGCTCCAGGAAGCCGCGATTGGCTTCAATCCTGAACTGATGAATGACCAGCAGCAAAAGAGCAAGCTCGCCTGCCACGACGAAATACTTGCCCCAGTTCGTGCTGGTTCGGAAAGTCGAGCCTTTTGCTTCCGAAGATCGTAACGGTGCAGGTGATGTCATGCGGCAGCCTAACTCTTGTTCTCGCTTTTTTCTTGTACCAATTTGGCGATATCGGCGATGGTATCCATGTATCTCGCATTCACTTCGCGTGATTGAATCTTGACATGGTATTGCTGCTCGAGATGCATCACCAGCTTCAATGTTGAGATAGAATCCAATATGCCGCCGCTGATGAGCGGCGTCGATTCGGTCAGCGCTTCCGGATTTTCACCGGGAAGAAATTCCTGCAGAATGAAGGACTTCACATTGTTCTTCAATGCTTCCATGATGAGCTTGTCTCCACGATGAGGTTAAAGATGAATACGATTCGAAATAAAAGAAGAATGACTAAACACTTCGCGGCAGGATCATTCCCGCCTGCTCACAGCCCCAGCCACTTGGCGATGATGTTGCGTTGCATCTGCGAGGTACCGGAATAGATCGTGCTGCCCACGGCGTCCCGCAAGGCGCGTTCAACCTCCGACTCGGCCATGAAGCCATAGCCGCCGAAAATCTGCACCGTGTCGAGCGCCGCCTTGACCAGGGATTCACTCACAAAGAGCTTGGTCATGGCTGCCTCCAGCGAAACCGCGCGGCCACGATCCAATTCCCACGCGGCTTTGTACGTGAGCCAGCGCGCCGCTTCGAGCTGCGTTTTCATGTCGGCCAGGCGATGCGCCACGGCTTGAAATTTTCCGATGGTCTGGCCGAACTGCTTGCGTGTGCGTGCGTGCTGCAGTGCCTTTTCCAACAACCTTGCCATCGTACCGACATGGCCGGCAAAAATGCCGATCCGCTCCCAATCCATGGCTTCCATGAAAATATTCGCTCCGCCGCCAATCTCACCGAGTACCGCATGCGAAGGAACATAAACGTCTTCGAGCACCACTTCGCCGAGCGGTGCGGTGCGTAATCCCATTTTGCCGGATTGTTTGCGTACTTTCAGGCCCGGCGTCCCTTTATCAATCAAGAATCCGGTAATACTGCCATGATTAGCCGGTGCAGAGCCCATGCGCGCGAAGACGAGAAAAAGGTCGGCATAGGGCGCATTCGAGATGAAAATCTTCGCGCCCTGAAGACGATACCCCGTGCCCTCGGCCTCAGCGCGGGAGAGCATGGCGAACGCATCGGACCCGGAATTGGGTTCGGTCATGGCGTTGGCGGCGATCAAGGTGCCGTTACAAAGGCCTGGCAAATAGCGCCGCTTCTGCTCGGTGCTGCCGTTCTTCCAGATTGGGATCACGCTGGCAAACAAATGTGCCCCAATTGCAAAAACAAGGCCGCTATCGTGGCAGGCATACCCCAGCGCTTCCAGCGCAATAGCCATGCTCAAAGGATCGAGCTCGGCGCCGCCATATTCCTCCGGAATGGGCAGTCCCTGCAGCTTCATTTGCCCGCACTTCAGCCACTGCTCGTGCGGAAAGATCTCGTGTCGATCCCGCTCCGCCGCATCCGCGTTCAACTCTTGCTGTGCAAAACGGATGATCTCGCGTTGCAGGAGTTGTTGTTCTTCTGTCAGTGAAAAATCCATAAGCTACCCGAATGAAGTTCTTTCTGTGTGGACCTGACCTATCCCTTCAATGCCTGATAGTCGATTTTATCCGTCGAAGTTTTGGGAAGGAGGTCATGAAACGAGAATAAATCTGGAATCATATACGAGGGGAGATGCCGCGAACAGAATCCCTTCAATTCAACCACGGAGGGCCGTTTGTCACCGTGGCAGCTGACAAAGGCCTTGAGGCGCACACCAAGCTCTTCATCGGAAACCGCAATGACCGCGGCCTCCTTGATCGCCGGATGACGGTATAGGCCTGCTTCGATTTCTCCCAGCTCGATGCGATAGCCGCGCTTTTTAACCATACGATCTTTGCGGCCAACGAAGATGTAATTGCCGTCGGCTTGCTCGACGGCAAGGTCGCCGGTCCTATACCATTTCTCGCCCGCGGAATCGACGAGAAAAGCCTGCGCCGTGCGTTCCGGTAAATTCCAGTATCCCTGCATTACGCCGGCGCCGGCCACGCAAAGCTCGCCTTCACGTCCACCGGCAACGACCTGTCCGTGTTCATCAAATACTTTGCACCGCAAATGCGAGCAGGATTTTCCAATGGGATAGGGCTCGTGGCGGTCTGCGGGGATCGACGCGGGAATCTCATAGAACGTACAGACGTTGGTCTCGGTCGGGCCATATAGGTTGAGATAGCGCGGCCGGGGCAGGAGCGTTTTCAGCGCCCGCAGATGCTTGACCGGAAAGACTTCGCCGGCAAAGAGCATGTACCGCAAAGCGGAATAGTCATATTGCTCCAACTCGCCGAACTGCACGAGCAGCGACAAAATCGAAGGCGCGGAATACCACACCGAGATTCTTTCCTGGGCGATTAACGACGCCAAACGCTGGGGATCCTTGCTCATTGCTTCGGGGATCAGCACCAACGCCGCGGCGTGCTTGACAGCCACGTACAGATCGAGAATGGACAAATCGAAGTGGAACGGTGCGTGAGAAGAGAAGCGATCTTGATCATGGGGCGACAATACTTCCGAGCACCAGTCGACAAAGCTGACGGCATTACGATGGGAAAGCATGACGCCTTTGGGCTTTCCGGTTGAGCCGGAGGTGTAAAGAATGTAGGCCAACGCCTCTTCAGACGCCGCGAAAGTGAGTGAATTTGCGGGCGTCTCTCGAACCGCAGCGTTTTTCAGCGTCTTCCGCAACGACTCGCCGCCCCCGGTTCCATCCAAGAGCAACAGTGGCGGCACGGTTTCGAGCTCGGCACCGAGCTTACCGGCGAAAGCTTCATCCATGACAATCGCCCTTACGGCACAATCGCGCAGAATATACGCATTCCGCGCAACCGGGGCGTTGGGATCTATGGGCACATAAGCAGCGCCGGTTTTTAGAATACCGAAGATCGTTGCCACGGTGTCGATGGATTTGTGCAGGTAAACACCCACGCGATCGCCGGCACGAACACCCAGATGAATGAGGTGGTTTCTAAGCTGGTCGGAAAGTGCGTTCAACTCGGCGTAAGTGAGGGCGCCGACTTCCGGCTCCACAATCGCGGTGTGACCGGGGTGAGTTTTTGCAGCATGCTCTAAGAAATGAGTTAGTGTCATCGGAACCTCAAAAGATTGTCCCTATCAAAATTCGTTGAAAAAAATGCTACTCCATGCGCAGTCTTGCACGCGGCCAAGGCCTCTATCGCACCACCTGCCGCAGGCCATGACGAAAACCATGCATGTCATCATGGTGCTGGCTTGCCGGCAGCCAGTGTTGCTTCGAACACGTTTGCAATCGAAAGCGCGACTTTATCCCAGGTCCTCGCGTGAACAAATCGTACAATCTCATCGGCGTTCCAAGATCTATGGATCGCCGCGGATAAGGCATTCGAAACTTCGCGCACCTCGCGTTTTGTCAGGATTCCGACTTCATGCGAGGTGATGATTTCGGGAATGCCCCCGACGCCGGTGGCAACGACGGGTATTCCGCATGCCAAGGCCTCGAGAATCACGTTGGGCCAGCCTTCCCGGCTGCTCAGCAAACAAAACACCTCGGCGGCGCTGTACCACAGATTCAGCTCGTGGTGAGGCCTGGCGCCGGCCAACAGCACGTGCTCCTGCAAGCCCTGCTCGAGAATGAGAGCTTCCAGATCTTTGCGGAAATCCCCTTCTCCGACGATGGCCAAGAACAGGTTTTTTTCGTGATGCTCGTCGCGCAGAGTCTTGAATGCCTTGATGAGCAAATCGAAACCTTTGAGAGGGATCAAAGCGCCCACCGAGAGAATCATGCTTTTGCCGGAAATACCCAGCCGCTCTCGGCTTTCAGCTTTTGGCAGAGGGTGAAATTTCCCGAGATCGATCCCGTTGGAAATGACGGATATTTTCTGTTCTGGAATTTTCAACCGTATGATCGCCTCCTTCAAGGCCTGGCTCACCGTAATCACCCGATCGGCGCGAGTCAGGGCATATCTCAACAGTCTGCGAATGAGCGGGAAGGCGGCAAAGAGGTTGATATCGCTGCCGCGGGCGGAGAGGACCACCGGTTTTTTCAACAGCCGGCCCAACAAGACGGCGGCAAAACCGTCGGGATAAACGTAATGCGCGTCAATGAGGTCAAAGTCAAAACCCTTCCGGATTTCGGCAACAACCGGGAGCACCGAGAGAAACATCATGAGACCATGAACAGACATGCCGACTTTGGGAATCATGAAATAACGCGGATGATGCACCTCGATCCCCTCCACAATCTCGTACGGCAGGACTTGGGAGTACTTCCATCGACTGCTGAATTTGATGGGAGGGAAATAGGGAACCGGCGCGACGACCTTGATCTGATGAGCCTCCTGTCGCGCAAAATGGGTCATGCGCTCCTTGATGAAAACGCCAAAATTCGGCCAGACATTATTCGGATAGAGAGAGGTAAAGACGAGAACTTTCATGCCTGCAGGAATCTTTTTCCCCAACACTCTAAAATCAGGAGCGCCCAAAGCTGGAATGAATAATCGCGCCGTTTTCGCTGATGTTGGTCCCAGCACTGCTGAATGACTTGAAGATCGAACCAATTTTGCAGGATGGCGTCTTTGGCGAAAACGCGGGACTCGAAAACCGGCCTCAATTCACCTCGCAACCAGTGCCCCAGCGGAATGGAGAATCCCATTTTGGGGCGGTATAGAACTTCGTTGGGGACGAGGCCTGTCAATGCTCTTTTGAGGATGTGCTTGCCTTCACCGCTTCTGAGCTTAAAAGCGGCCGGAATGCGTGCGGCATATTCCATCACTTCATGATCCAAAATCGGCACCCGCACCTCCAAGGCATGGGCCATGCTGGTGCGATCCACTTTGGTCAGAATATCATCGACCAGGTAAGTTTTGATATCAACATACTGAATGCGGGACAGCGGATCCCACCCCTGGGTGCGATCAAAATAGGTTTTCATGACGGAAAAGGAATCGTACCCATTCAGCTCCTGCCGCAGCGCCGCGTGATACATTCGGCGCTTCAAGGCGGGGCTAAACCAGCTCATGGTGTGAAAATAACCCTGCTCAGGCGGCAAGGACAGATTGGTCAGCAAGGTCTTGGCACGGAAAACCTGCGGCAACCAGTCTGCCTTGGGATAGACTTGGGCGAGCGCGCCGAAAAAAGGACCGCGCAGTGCCTGCGGCAATAGCGCGCGCATGCGATTCTCGAACACGTCAAAGCGATAGCGCCGGTATCCGGAGAAATTCTCATCGCCGCCGTCGCCAGAGAGGCAGACCGTCACCTTTTCTCTGGCGATTTGGGAGACGTAGTACGTTGGCACCATCGAGGAGTCGGCAAAGGGCTCGTCAAAATGCCAGACCAATTCATCCAATATTCGGGCGGCCTTGGCCTCGACCGTCTTCTCATAAGCTTGCGTACGGAATTTTTTCGCCACCATCCGGGCATAGGGTAGCTCGTCAAATCCTGCCTCCCGGAAACCGATAGAGGCGGTATTGACCGGCTCGTTCATCAAGCCGGCCATGAGCCCCACCACGGCGCTCGAATCGATGCCGCCGGAAAGAAACGCCCCGAGTGGAACATCACTGATCAAATGAATGGCAACGGATTCCCGCAATTTCTCCAAAAGCTCGGCCGCCAGATCCTCTTCGTTGACGTTCGTTCTGGATAAAAAGGTTAGATCCCAATATTCACGTTCGGTCACGCCACGCACCGAAACCGTCAGTGAGTGCCCAGGGAGGAGCTTGCGGATGGATTTGAAAATGGTTTTGGGTGCTGAAATGTACATGTATGTCAAATAGTCATCCAGCGCCTGAAGATCGAGCGCCTTCTCCACTTTCGGATCTTGCAGGATGGATTTGATCTCAGAAGCAAAGAGAAATCTTTTGCCATCCCAATGATAGTAGAGTGGTTTGATGCCAACACGAT
>JBOHQX010000067.1:0-7406 GCA_050732395.1 bacterium | reverse complement strand
TACGGCGTTGAACGATTGGTTCATCAAACTGTAAAAAGGGTCTCTACTCAGCTAAAAATTTGCCAAAGAAGCACACGGAATCTGATCGGCTCTTAGAGCTAAGGCGTACACACATGACTCCTTTCCGCGTCATTCCGTGTGGGTTCCGTGGCCAAAAACAGCTTCCAAGTAACATGTCATGCAGGAGGCATCTTTTTCAGCATAGGCACTGTGCTCAATTTCAAAAAGATCCTTCCAGGATGACATCATAATGTTACTTACCGTACTAACTCTACCAACCGGAGTCGGAAGCTTCCAAGCAACATGTCATGCAGGAGGCATCCTTTTCAGCACAGGCACCGTGCCAGAAACTTAACAAGATCCCTACGGGATGACACGGTGGTGTTGCTTGCCGAACCAACCCCGATCACCGGGGTCAGGAGCTGAATAGTTACTTGCCTTTCATGCATACTCGGCTTTCGTTCTCAGCCTGCTGAGAATCCAAGGTAGACCATTGTGCGTAAGAAATTCTCCGCTTTCATTTGTAGTCCAGCCGCTTTATTTTGGCCCCATGAAGACAAGCCTTGACAGATCAGCTCTCGTATCTTCCGCTTTGATCTCATGTTCCCTTTTGCTCGGCACGGGAACACGGGGCCAGTCCGTCAACGGTTTGGGGCTGGATCCCTCGCAGGAGATGATCCAGTACACCCTGGAAATCTGGCAGAGGAAGGAAGGCTTGCCACAGAATTCCATCCACGCCATTCTGCAAACGCGCGACGGTTATTTGTGGTTGGGGACGCAAGAGGGCTTGGCGCGCTTCGACGGGGTGAAGTTTACGGTGTTCAATAAGAGAAACACGCCGCAGTTAAAGCACAATCACATCAATGTTCTTTTTGAAAGCACGAGTGGTACTTTATGGATCGGTACGAATGGCGGCGGGCTCAACCGCTTGATCAACGGCAAGTTCAGAACATATTTGGCCGGAGAAGGCGTGACGCAGAATTTTATGTGGTCTCTCTATCGCGACCGCCAAAACCACCTCTGGGCCGGCAATGATGCGGGTGAGCTCTTGCGCTATCAAGATGGGCAGTTTGCCGTGATCGTGCCCTCGTTGGGGAATCGGATCATGGCAATCTGCGAGGATCGCACTGGCGCGCTCTGGCTGGGGACCGTAAACGGCTTGGGGCGGCTTGCCGCAGGCAAACTCACCTTTTATCCAAAGGTCGATGGCACTTCGAATCACGTCCTGTGTATTTATGAAGATAAGAAAGGCCACCTCTGGATTGGAACGCGGGTCGGCCTGCACCGATTCCATGACGGCGAATTCAAGCATTACCCCATGAATGAGGGCTCAAGTCATACCATCATCCGGGCCGTGCACGAAGATCGAGAAGGCAGCCTGTGGGCTTGCACCTTTGGCGGCGGATTGAGGCGCATGCGGGAGGGGACGATTACCGCTTTCACCAAGCGCGATGGGCTGTCCTCGAATGTTGTTGGACCCATCTATGAGGACCAGGAGGGTACGCTTTGGATTGGCAGCATCGGGGGAGGATTGAATCGACTGAAAGACGGAAAGTTCACGTCCTATACCAGTGCCGAGGGGTTGTATGATGACAACGTGTACGCCATTCTCGAGGATGAGCAAGGCCATCTGTGGATGAGCTGCAACAACGGGGTGTTTTGCGTACGTAAGCAAGACTTGAATGATTTTGCGGTCGGCAAAATCGCTGCGGTCACGTGCAAGGCATTTAGTGAAGCGGATGGCATGAAAAGTAGCGAATGTAATGGTGGCCAACAGACCGCCGGAGCGAAAACGAGCGATGGGAAGATTTGGTTTCCTACTACGATGGGCGTGGTGATGGTGGATCCGGCCGCGCAGCAGGTGAATACCGTCGTCCCGCCGGCGATGATCGAACAAGTATTGATCGATCGGCAACCCGTTCAACGTGCCGGCCAAACGAAGATTCCACCCGGACATGGCGAGCTTGAATTCCATTACACCGCGCTCACGTTTGTCTCTCCACAGAAGGTTCGTTTCAAATATAAGCTCGAGCCTTTCGATGAGGCGTGGCTCGAGGCTGGGACCAGGCGGGCAGCGTATTATACCAACATTCCGCCCGGCGACTATCGCTTTCGTGTCATGGCGTGCAACAACGACGGCATTTGGAATGAAACGGAAGCCTCCTTTGCGTTCACGTTGGCGCCACATTTTTACCAAACCGCCTGGTTTTATTTGCTGTCGGTGTTGGCCGTGGCACTGCTCGCCTTGCGCGGGCACCTGATGTATCGCCGATATCAAGAACGCAAGCTCAGGGCGGCGCAGCTCGAACGGCAGCTTGCGGAAGCGCAATTGCAAGTGCTCAAAATGCAATTGCAGCCGCTGTTCTATGGGGATTACCAGGTTATATTGAAAGATGGCAACAAACTCACATTGAGCCGCAAATACAGCTCGCAAATCACCCGGCATTTCCACCTACCTTTGTAAAGCCGCAAGCGCTTCACCCATCCCTCGCAGCTTTTCATGTAACAAATCCCGCCTCTGATCAAAAACAGAGTGTACCCCTGCGTTTTTTGAACAAGATTGCACACACGCTTCTGTTCATCGCTTTTTGCACCGCCGTCGTGCCCTCGGCAAGCTGGCATACCAGAATGAGCGCCGCCCCGCCAGCATTCGTGGGCATCCGTCTCGGGCCAGGAACGGTGCCCGGCACCGTTCTTGGCGACTGTTCAATCCGTTCGGTGGCCGTGTCACGTCCCTAAACTAAGGAGAGAGGCAATGCAAAAATTCTACAGTTGCTGCAAGGTAGCCATAATGCTGGCTCTGTTCGGTTCTGTCCCAAATATTGGAGGCCAAACCTTTACCCGGGTTACGACGGGCGAAATCGTCAATGACGTGGCGGATTCATGGGGTGCTGCCTGGGGAGATTACAACGATGACGGTTTCTTGGATCTGTACGTCAGTGTTAACGGGAACGACTTGTTGTATACGGGCAACGGCGATACGACGTTTACCAAAGTCACAACCGGCGCCATCGTTACCGACGGTGGCGATTCGCGAGGCATAAGCTGGGGCGACTACGACAACGATGGCAACCTGGATTTGTTCGTGTCGAACAATGCCTCCGGAAAATTCTTGTATCGCAACGACGGGCCGGCGAGTAACTACACCTTCACGAAGATCACTTCGGGCGCAATCGTGAGCGACGTGGCCGGTGGTCGCGGCAGCAGTTGGGGTGATTACGACAACGACGGCCTGCTCGACCTGTTCGTGGCCACCAATGCGAACGACCTTTTGTATCACAACACGGGCGCCGGAACAATCGCCAGAATCGATACCGGCGCGCTGGTCACGAGTGGCGGGTTCTCGATCGGGCCCGCCTGGTGCGACTATGACAACGATGGGGATCTCGATTTGTACGTTGCCAATTTTGGCGAGAACAACTTCTTTTATCAGAACAATGGCAACGGATCATTCACCCGGATAACGTCCGAAATTATCGTCAACGAAGGCGGAAGCTCCGTGGGAACAAGCTGGGGCGATTATGACAACGACGGGGATTTCGATTTGTTCGTCACGAACATAGCGAATGAGCAGAATTTTCTGTATTACAATGACGGTTTCCCGCTTTATACTTTCAACAAAGTGACGGCGGGAGCAATGGTCACGGATGCCGGGATTGCGTACGGCAGCAACTGGGTCGATTATGACAACGACGGCGATCTGGATTTGCACGTTGCCTACGCCGGCACTATTGGCAATTTGCGGCATCTTAGCTTTGCCAGTTCCGGCGCATCCAACTATGGTTGGGCCGGCAGCGTCTCCGGAGGAATCGCCTCCTTCTTCGCAAGCACCACGAGGATCGAGGAGGCGAAATCCGAGCAACCTCAGGGTTTTGTCCTGATGCAGAATTATCCGAATCCGTTCAACCCTGCAACCACAATTCGTTTTGCACTGTCGCGCCGCGAGCGCGTCTCTTTGCAGGTTTTTGACGTGCGCGGCAGGGAGGTGGCGACACTGGTTGACGAAGAAGTTTTGGCCGCCGGCGAACATGTCCGCCTTTGGGAGGCGCGCAACCACGCAAGCGGCATTTATTTCTATCGCATCACCACGGCGAACTTTCAGACAACAAGGAAGATGATGTTCATGCAATGAGGGCTGAACAACTACAGCCGTTTCTGTATTTCCCTCCGTGTAGCTGAAATCCCACGGGAAAAATCTTTCCGTGGGATTTTGTTTTGGTAACTCTGGATTTTCCATCGACAGGGAATTGGACGGGCGGGCCAACAAAAGCCGGCGCTGATGCAGAGGGAACTTCTATCCAGGATTGATACGAGCAAAAGACGCATTCGCACTTTTTGACTTGCTCAGAATCGATTGAGTGTGTAACATCCCATGAGCAATTTTGCATTTGGTGGCGAATTCTCGCACCGTTACCCACTCAAAGAAAGGGCAAAAAATGAGCTTGGCCATTCTGTTCGCATTGTTGTCGTTCGTCATCAGCTCTCCTCCTAGTTTTGAGAAATACTGGCCGCAGTGGCGCGGGCCTTCTGCCAGCGGTGTGGCAGAACATGCCAATCCGCCGCTGCGATGGAGTGAAGAAAAAAACATTCGCTGGAAGATCGAAATCCCGGGTAAGGGTTATTCGTCGCCGATCGTGTGGGGCGATCTCTTGTTCGTCACGACCGCGATTCCCACGGGCAAAGGTGAAGTTTCCTCCTCAACCGCCTCCGACGGCTCGTCGCGCCGGGGCATAGCAGCCACGGAAGTGCAGCGCTTTGTGCTGCTTGCCATTTCCCGCCGCGAGGGTAAAGTTGTTTGGCAGCGCGATGCCATTGAAGCGCTACCGCATGAAGGCACGCATCTCGACGGCAGTTGGGCCTCGAATTCACCGATCACGGATGGCGAGCATGTTATCGCCTCCTTCGGTTCACGCGGGCTTTTCTGCTATGACCTGCAAGGTAAGCTGATTTGGCAAAAGGATCTCGGTGACATGACCACTCGCCTCGGGTTCGGCGAAGGCAGCTCGCCGGCATTGCACGGCAATATCTTGGTGGTGAATTGGGATCATGAAGGACAGGATTTCATCATTGCGCTCGACAAGCGTACGGGCAAAGAGTTGTGGAAAGTGGATCGAGAGGAACCAACCTCGTGGTCGACGCCACTGGTGGTGATGCATGCGGGCAACCCTCAAGTCATTGTGAACGCCACCAATCGTATCCGCAGCTACAATCTGGCGGACGGCAAATTAATTTGGGAGTGCGGCGGCATGACCGGCAATGCGATTCCTTCACCGGTAACGGCCGACGGCGTGGTTTACGTTACCAGTGGTTTTCGCGGCAGCGCACTTCTGGCGATCAAGCTTGATGGCGCCAAGGGCGATATCAGCGATTCACCCGCCGTGGTTTGGAAATACGATCAAGACACGCCGTATGTGCCCTCGCCGCTTCTGTACGACGGCAAGCTTTATTTTCTGAAAGTGAACACCGGCATTCTCACGTGTTTCAATGCCAGGACCGGTGAGCCGTTTTACAGCCGGCAACGCCTGGACGCTGTCCCGAATGTTTACGCTTCACCGGTCGGTGCGGCTGACCGTGTGTATTTGGTGGGCCGTGAAGGCACCACGCTGGTGATCAAGAACGGCGCGAGCTTCGAAGTGCTGGCGACCAACAAGCTCGACGACGGCATTGATGCCTCGCCCGCGCTCGTGGACAACGAGCTCTATCTGCGCGGAAGGAAGTTTCTGTATTGCATCGCAGAGATGTAGTTGAAAATGGGCCTCGATTTGGCATTAGAACTGAGCGAAATCGAGGAAGATGCAAGGGAGATCGCTCAACTTCATTTCGAAGTGGACATCAATTCAGATATTGCGGATTCGATGAATTTGTCCAATTCCTTGTCACTCCGGGCAATCGCCTCGCAGAGTATTATCCTGGTTCCATCAGAAGCTAGACCATAGCGAGTGGTTTCTGGATTCTTCTCAATAAAACCTGATTCTTCAAGCTCATTCAAGCATTTTTCCAGCACCTGCTTTTCAAACTTGATTCCTCGCGCTTTGAGGTTACCGACAAGATCATCAATATGCATGGAATGTATCACGAAGGAATTTGCCGAGGTTAATAACTCGTAAATCAATAGAGCCAGTATCAGGCGTTGCAAAGGGTTATCTCGTAAATCCGCAAGGAGAGAAGCTTGTGCTTTGCGCCGAAACAAAGGATCAAACCATGTCTCTTCGATGGTCCGGCGAGTCAACCTATTACGGCGTTTGCCTTTGGGATGTTCTAGACGCCGAAGGATGCGCCGCAGAAAAACTCGTAATTGTTTTGGATTTTTGCCGCCGTAATAAAGGAGTCTTTGCATGTCTTCATGGGGCGAGCCGCTTTCGACCCCCAAATACCCCAAAAACCGCGATAGAAAATCATAAATCTGAGAACGTTTTAATTCCGTTGGTTGCGATTTATTTCCTTCCGTCAGGTATGCGCCTGCTATCTCATCCACCCCCTCTCGAATTGGGGGATGATCCAGGTTTGGCAATTTTTGGGGCAAAGCTTGTGTAAGAGGAATTTGTTGCCCGAGTTTATACAAAAAGGCTTCGAGTCTCGTTTCTGGATTGCGTATCAATCGAAACATAAGCGCCGGCGTCAGGATGAGAGTGCCCTTTGGCTTTTGCGGAACTGCTTCCCAAGGATCAAACGTAATGATTAAATTTTTGAGTGCATCAGCAGAGGACGGCGAGGGGCTGGCGGGATCAGGTATGGCCAAAGGCCAGTCCATGCCGTGCTGTGCCATGGGAGCAGGAAGCCAGACTGAGCCGAGACCGCGCAGCTTCGTCCAATAGAACCCGTCGCGCCTTTCTGCCGGTTCACTCGTTCCGCAGTAACCCGTCAGAAACCTCGTCAAGGCATCGCCAAAATTGGCGACTGTATCCGGATCAATGGCCGCAGCCGATGAGGCCAGAAGCGACAAAGTTCCGAGTAACTTCCAGGCGGGAAAATCATCAGAAGAGGGTGGTCCCCATTCTCTATTGAAACCGCGAGGGGCACTGGCTGCCGCACCTCTTAAAAACCATTGACAAATTTTTTCCATGGGCTCGTGAGTATAAGGCCATACGGAAAGCAGCGGACCATAAATGATTTCGTGCTTGGGCTGTCCGTTGCTTTCTTCTGCGAGTTGGGTTTCGATTTCATCCAGCAAGTAATTGGCCTTTGCCATGCTTCTCGAGCCAATGTGTTTGGCTTCAATAAGCTTTTTCGCCAAATCGGCATCGTCGATTCGTTCGGCGATCAGCCAGCAGCGCAGATTGAGCTCTTCTAATCTTTGTCGACGTTCTTTTTGTAATTGCGTATAAAGTTTTTCCTTGATTTCTTCTTCTTTCGACAATGGAAAGCCGCGTTGTTCCAATAATTTTTCCGCCGCCAGAAACTCACCC
>JBOHQX010000066.1:0-20284 GCA_050732395.1 bacterium | reverse complement strand
CGAAGCACAAAACTCAAAGCACAAAATTCAAAGCCACGCTTGGATTTTGTGTTTTGGATTTTGGGCTTGCGAGCCCTAAGCCCCTTTCAGGGCTTACCTGGGCGTTGTTTTACCAAATTTGCCTGGTGGGGGAATTATACGAATTGGTGTGGCATTACTCAAACGATTTTTCGAGGTGGATTCTCGGGACTGGTTTTAGCCAATTCCTGTTCCGATTTTTTGCAATTGCATCAAAGCTGGAAATTCACAATTGACAATTCGCTATTGACAATTCACAATTGTGAAGGGGGGATTGTCAATAGTGAATTGTGAATGGTGAATTGTCAATGGTGAATTGTCAATGGTGAATGGGGGGTGGTGCACTAGCTCCGTAGATTCTTGCGACCAAACTTCAAATACAACACCGGCACGACAAACAGATTGAGTCCAGTTGAGCTCACCAGGCCGCCGAGAATGACCACCGCCATGGGATGCTCGATTTCATGCCCGGGACGATTACCGCCCAGCACGATCGGCAGCAGCGCAAGCGCGGCGGCCAGCGCCGTCATGAGAATCGGCGCGAGCCTTTCTTGCGCGCCGCGCAGGATCAATTCTATACCAAAGGCCTGGTCTTCTTCGCTCTCGAGATGGCGATAGTGACTGATCAGCATGATGCCGTTACGCGCCGCAATGCCGAGCACGGTGACGAATCCTACCAGCGAACCAAGTGAAAGCACACCGCCGGTGCATATCACACCGAGGACGCCGCCGACGAGCGCGAATGGCAAGCTCAAAAGCACGAACAGAGCGAGACGCAGCGAAGCGAAATCTGCGTGCAAAATCAACAAAATGCCGATGACCGCGAGCAGGGACAGCATCAAGATGCGATTCTTGGAGGCCTGTTGCGCTGCGTACTCGCCCAAGAATTCGGGATGATAGCCGCGCTCGAAGTGAACGCTTTCGACTTTTTTTTCAATGTCGCTCGCCACGCTCCCGAGATCGCGACCGCGCACATTGCACGTAACCTCGGTATAGCGCGAAGCGGCCTCGCGCGTAATTTGATTCGGCGTCGGCGTAATGACGATGTCGGCCACGTCACGCAGCGGCACCATGCCGCCACTTAAGGGCGGCCCTTTGGGGCCGACGGCGGGCGTGGCGATCCTCAAGTCGCGAATGGCCTCGACATTGTCCCGCACGTGCGGCGCGCCCCACACCACCACGTCGAAAACTTTCTGCGCTTCGTAAAACTCGCCGGCTTTCACGCCCTTCACCAGCAACGTCGCCGCACGCCGCACTTCTCCCGGGGTGAGACCGAACTGTGCCGCCGCTTCAGGACGGAGGCGCACCTCCACTTGCGGCACGAGAATCTGCGGCTGCACTTTTAAATCCACCACACCGGGGACGCCGGCAATGGCCGCACGCACCTCTTCCGCCTGTTGGTGCAACACGCCGAGGTCCTCGCCGTAAATGCGCACCACGAGCGTGGCGCTCGCGCCGGTGAGCACTTCTTTGATGCGCTCGCGCAAATACGTGAGCAAATCTCGGTACAATCCGGGATAGCCATCGACGACTTTCTGAATTTTGGCGACGGTGGGCTCGTAATCGACCTGGGGATCGAGGCTGATCCACAGCTCGGTGAAGTTGGGGCCGACGACCTCGTCCGCAACTTCGGCGCGCCCGAGGTGTGAGCCAAAATTGCGCACGCCGGGAATGGCGCGCAGCTCCTGGCTGGCGCGGACGGTGATGCGCCGCATGGCTTCGAGCGAGGTGCCGGGCTTTTCAACCCAATGCATCAAAAAATCATATTCTTTGAAGTGCGGCAGAAATTCTTCGCCGAGAAAGGGCAGGGCGAGAAGCGCGGCCAGAATGGATCCGGCGAGCACGGCGATGACGCGCCGCGGCCGTGCGATCAATTTCGGCAGGACGCTTTCGTAGTGAAGCTTGAGCCGCCGCACCAACGGTGCTTCTTCCTGGCGCCGCCGCGCTGCCTGAGGCAGGAGCAGAAGCGACAATGCCGGCGTGAGCGTAAGGGCGACAAACAACGAGGCCAAAATGGCGAGCACGTATGATACCGCCAGCGGCCGGAAGAACGAGCCGGACAATCCTTCAAGCAGGAAAACCGGCAGGAGCACGAGCGCGACGATCACGCTGCCATAAACCACGGCGCTGCGCACTTCGAGCGAGGCTTTGAGCACCACCTGAAATGCCGATTGCGGCTCGCCCGCCTCGCGATTGAGGCGGAGACGCCGCATGATGTTTTCCACGTCGATGATGGCATCATCGACGACTTCGCCGAGGGCAATGACGAGCCCGGCCAGCACCATGGTGTTGATTGTGCCCCCGCGATAGTGCAACACCAACGCGGCGGCCAATAACGAAGTGGGAATGGCCAACACGCTGATGAGCGCGGTGCGCCAATCATTCAGAAAGAAAACCAGCACCAAAATCACCAGCACGCAGCCCATGAGCATCGCGCGATTCAAATTCTCCAGCGACATCTCGATGAATGTTGCCGGGCGAAAGATCGTGGGATCAATTTCGAGATCGGCGAGTCCGGGACGGAGCGCCGCGAGTGCGGCTTCGACTTTGTGCGTCACCTCGAGCGTGTTGCCCCAGGGCTGTTTTTCGACGATGAGCAATAGCCCGGGAGCGTCATTGATGACCGCGTCCCCAATCGGTGGTGGGAAACCCTCGACCAATTCAGCGACTTGCCCGAGCAGGAGCGGGGTGCCGTTGCGCACAGCCACCGGCACGTGTGCGAGATCCTGGGGTTGATGAACCGGCGAGACGTGCGATACCGCGAGGCGCTGATTCGGCATGTCGACGAAACCACCACCGCCAATTTCTGTCGCCTCCTGCGTGGCGCGCAGCACGTCGCCAGCAGTGACCTCGTGCGCACGCAAACGTTGCGGATCGAGGAGCACCTGAATCTGGCGGTCACGCTGGCCCCAAATCGCGACGTTTGCAACCCCGGGAATTGCCATGAGACGCGGCCGAATCGTCCATTTCGCAATGGTCGTCATCTCCATTTGCGAAAGCTTTTTGGACGAAATGCCGATTTTCATCAAGCGACTCATCGACGAGAGCGGCGAAAGAATCACCGGCGGCTTGGCCACCGCAGGCAGGTTTGCCGTGAGCTGCGCCAATCGTTCTTGTACGAGCTGCCGCGCCTTCAAAAGATCGGCGCCTTCTTCAAAATACAACACCACCGAAGAAAGGCCGAGCACCGATTTGGAGCGCACCTTTTTCAACCAAGATGTGCCATTGAGAGCATTTTCAATCGGCACCGTGACCAGCGCTTCGACTTCTGAGGTTGAGAGCCCCGGCGCTTCGGTTTGAATTTCCACCAACGGCGGCGCGAACTCGGGAAAGACGTCGAAGGCGGTCGTGCTGATAATGCGCGTGCCCGCGATCATCAAAATCACGGTGAGCACAGTAATGGCAACCCGCAGGCGCAACGAAGTTACGACGAGCCACTGCATCATTTGCCACCTCCGCATCGAACCCCTGCCCGCAGTGATCGCCGCGCGCCCAAGACCAAAAAGTAAGCTTGTTTTTGGCGGCCGTGAAGAGTATCCTTTTGATCATTTCTCATTATGATCGAGAGGACAGAATTATGCAAAAACAAATAACAATTTATTCCTCGCGAGTGGATGCCATTATTGCTGTGGCCAAGCGCTTGAATCTCCATGAAAAGCAATATCAGCTTTCCTCTGAGAATTTTTTTGACCAATTCAGCAAAGGTCTGCTCGCAGACACGATTGATTTCGTGGAATGGTCCAATGACTACCGGCATTTTCTTGCCCTTAAATTTGAATTGGAAGATCGTTTGAGCAATGCTGCCTGACATTCTATTCGATTATCTGGCGGTGGCCGAAGCCGCATTCCTAACTCTATTTCCCCAACCTTGAAAATTTTCCAACACACAAACATCTTCCGAGCGGAGTCATATCCTCTGCAAGGCCGGCAGTAGGAGAGGTAGCCCAAGAGGTCAACCAATACTTGTCGTAGAGATCTTAGCCCTCATATCATTTGCCGCCTCCGAACTCGGTTCCAAAGATCTCCGCCGCACCGGCCACAACAATTTCCGTTCCCGCGGCCGGCCCGCGCGTGAACACGGCAAGACTGTCAACCACGCGTTGCAGCTCGATCCGCTGGCGCGCATAAACGTGGGGCCCGGTGCGCATGTAAACCCACGTGCCGCCATGGATATCATACAGAAGCGCCGACCACGGCACCACGTAACTTTCTTCGCTTTCGCGTTGGGTGATCGCCACATTCACTTTCTGGCCGACGCGAAATGCCCCATCCTGATTTGGCATTTCAAAAAAGAGGTCGGCAGAAGCGGCGCCGGCATCGCTGAGCGGCGGGCCTTGCACCGGCTGGGCCGCGCGCCGGGAGGAAGCGGAACGGTTGCCGAACGCCTCGACCTGCGCCGGCTGTTGAGTAGCGATCGTAGCGAGATCGCCGATGTAGACCGGCACGCGCACCCATACCGGGTTCTGGCTGATGACTTCGAATAGGGGCGCGCCGGCGGAAACGATTTGGCGCGGCGCAATATTGATCTGCTGCAGCACGCCGTCAAAGGGTGAAGCGAGCGTCATGGTGACCAATGCCATGGCTGATGAATCCGGCGCGGTGTTGTTGGTGAGATGCAAACGCACTTCGGCTGCTTTGTAGGCGGCCCCGGCAGCGACCAAGTCGGCTTGCGCCTGCTCTTGGGCCTTCACACTGCCAGCCTTATCGAGCAGCAATTGCTCGGCGCGCTGAGCGTTGGCTTGCGCCACCTCGAGCTGCTTTTTTTTGAGCGCGACTTCATCGGGTGTGCCCAACAAATCGCGCTCGGACGGCAGCGGCAATATGCGGAAAATCGTTTGGCCTTTGCGCACGCGCATACCGGCCTGTGGCAACGGGCCGGTTGGCGCGATCATGACACCGGCTACGGGAGCAGTAACCAATATGCGATGGCCTGGCGTCGCCACGACCTCGCCGCCGAGATGCAAACGGCGTGCAACTTGGCGATGCTCGACGGTGGCGGTTGCGATACCGAGTCGCTGCTCGGCCTCGGGTGAAAGCGTCACCGTCGCCAGCTCTGATTCTTTCACGCCGTTGGCGACTTTTGCCGGCGGCGTGGCGCTGGACGAGGGTTGGGTTTCGCTCGTGCAGTTCCAAACAATGGGAGCAATGATGAGCATGATCGGGAAATGAAGCTTATTCAGATTGAAGTTCATGATCGTCTCAGATGAGAATTAGCAATGGTGATAACACGGTTTTCTGAAGTAAAAGGGTACCTTGCTTGTTGAGCCGGGGCATTCTGTGTCTTCACAACCGGATTTTGACGCCGCCGTTAAAAAGAAAAAACCGTAATCCTGCACATAATCGCTGCGCAAGCCCGTTTCCACGATCCATTGCGGGCTGGCTTTCCACGTGTTTTGAACAAATGTGCCAAGCGTGGTCAAATGATAATCGCGAGCTTTTGTAACCTGGGGAGAATGTTCGTCCAGGCGATCGGTCCAAAGGTTCAGGCCGAGAATCCAATCAAAGTTGGAGTTTTGCACAGCATAATTCAGCTCGGAAAAACTGCCCACTTGCGTGCCCTTGAATATATATCCGGGAAGTTCTATGGTTCGGGCGAATGATTGCACGCTGTTTTTGAATGCCAGGGCTCCTGCGCGGGAGAATTTCTTTTCAATTTCGAGCTGCGTGGAAAAACGCCGCGAGACATTGCGTTCCGTGAAAATGTGCAAACTATCGGCGCGTTCGTTGATCACCTGTACATCACCACCCAAACGATCCTCGCCGGTAAGGTTCGCGCCGAGGCTCAATTTTCGTCAATGTTAGCCACCACTGAACGATGATCTGAAAATCGGGACCCATTCAAATTACAGCTCACCACCTTTATGTTTTTGCTGACCCAGATATGGTCGATAGCCAATACCGGCATCGGAAGGGGCCACGTTTCTGCAAATCCAACACCGCCGCTTTCAAAAGCATGAGTGAGATTTTGACGAAAAGATTCAAAAAGAACGGAACCTAGCGGCGTATTGAAATCTCCCATGACGATAAGGCTGGCCTGGGCATAAGCGCGAAGCATCGTGGCCAATTGCTCAAATGCGGGAGAGCGTGACTGAAAAGGATCGCCGTCGATGTCGACAAGCAAGACATGAAATTGTTCCCCGTTTAAGGCGACTTTGAGCAAGTTAAAACGCCCACACCCGCCAAGAGACCCGCGCTCCTTTGAGAGAATTTCGCCTTTGGTGATCAGGGCCATTCCGCTTGGCAATACTTCAACGGTATAGTTTGTGAATATGCTTCTCCACGTGCTCTCCGCCCTTTTATTGATCCCGGATTCGACGATGCCGATCAAATCTGCATTGAAGCCGTGGATATGGTTGGCAATTTCGGTCGAATTCTTGTTGCCGGCGGCATTCCAAAAAAACAATTTCAAATTGCCGGGCGCGGGTGCGCGTGAGCTTAAAGAAAAACTTTCATGAGACCATGCCAACAGGCACACGATCGTGAGCATAAAGTAAAGCCCGGCAAATTGCAGGCGTTTGCTGAGCAACCATATCAAACCAAGCGTAAAAGAGAACACGGCGAGAATAGGCAAGGGCGTCGAATAGTATACGACGGACAATGCACCAATCCCATCTTTGATCAAGAAGCGAATTGCCAGGCACGTGATGAGCAGGCCGCTGAGAATTCGCCTGAACACACTGAAACTCTTGTGCATCACGGTGATGCTTTGCAGCAATGGTTCGTTCATGGTTGGCGTTGTTTCACCTGATAAAACCCCACACTGTGTTGCAAGCGCGCGGAGGCGCGATGCAGGCCGGCCTCCGCTTCAGCTTCGCGCCAGCGCGCGTCCAGAAGCTGGCGATTGATTTCGAGCACGAAGAGATAAGAGGTTTCACCGGCAGCGTAAGTTTTTTGTGCACGGCCGGCCGCTGCCATGGCAGCGGGCACCCATTGCGATCGGCACAACGCCAGCGCCTGTTGTGCAGCCAGATAGCCGGTATGCGCGTCATTCACCTCCAGCGCGATGCGCTGTTTCACCGCGACATATTGCCGCGCCGCCTGCTCCATTTGGGTTTTTGCCCGCGCCACTTTGCCGCCGTTCCAATGGAACAGAGGAATTTCCATTTGCGCGCCCGGCCCGATTTCAAAGCCTTCCTTGCCTGCGCCGTTGGCGTCCAGCACACCCGTGAAGCTGAAAATCTTCGCATGTTCCCAACCGAGGCGTTTGCCGGCAGCCTCGATGGCCAATTCCGCCGCGCGCAAATCAGGACGCGAGGCGAATGCGGCCCTGGCAAGTTCTGGGAACGTCTGCAGCGGCAACTCTGCTTCCTGCGTGGGCGTGAGCGCGAAGCTGGTATCCTTTATCTCAACTCCCATCAGCGTATTGAGTCTGGCTCTGATTGTTTCGGCTTCCTGCGCGAAACCGGGAACCGCCGCCTGTGCACGCAGCGCTTCGAGACCAGCAGCGGACGCTTCCAGCTCACTGATGTCGCCCACGCGCAAACGCGCCGCGGCAATGTCAGCGATCTCTTGTCGCAGACGCGCATGTTCGCCGGCGATTCTTGTCTGCGCCCGCGCGAATATCAGGTCGGCATATGCGATCTGTGTGTCGCGCGCGAGCTCGAGCCCGTGCTGCACTAAATTCTCGGCCACGCGCTGCGCTTCGAGCCTGGCCGCGGCCACGCGCTGCGGTCGCTGCCACAACACTTCGATGGGCAAGCTCAACGACGCTTCGAGTTGTTTGGGTCCTAGCGGAAAGAGCAGCGAGAGAATAGGATTGCGCAACAGGCCGGCTTCAATCAAGTCGGACCGTGCAAACCCGAGCTCGGTGAGATCGGTTTGAAACTGCGCATTGGTCCAGAGTGCGAGGGCAACGGCTTCGTCCGCGGTGAGACCATCTGCCAATGAAACGCCGGCAGGAATGCTCGCGGCCGCTGTCTTTGCCGTGGCCGCGAGCGTGTGGCCGGTGCGATCGGCGAGCGCTTTGGACACAAAAGCACGATTGTAGGGCGAGTGCGCAGCGCAGCCCGCGAAGATCATGACAAACAGAGTTGCAAGAAAGCGAAGCATGGCCGCATCTTTACCTAGTAACCCTGTCAGCAGACAAGAGGATTTCCTTCATACCCTGCGCAATGCTTTCGGCGAGCGCAAGATTTGTCTTCATGGCCTTGATCTTGACCGGCACAAAGAGCAAGTCTTCCGGCGCGCGCGCCAATTCAAAATCATCTCGCGAGGTCTTGCCGCGAAATTGGGCAAGGAATTCTTCCTCAATACCGATGCCTTTTGCTTTGACAATTGAGATGGCACCTGCATTCGTGACGCCGACGAGAACCTCGATCGTGCCGCCTTCGGATTGCAGGGATTTGTGGAAGACATACCCGAGAATTTGTTCGGGCGGTTCCACCTGCAAAACCTTGGCACACATAACGTCCGGCCCGAGCGCTGTCGCTTTCTCGAAAGCAGTCGCAGCCGGAAAAATCGACCAACAATCCTGCAGCGTCATTCTGGACGGCGTTTTTGCAATGGACATGGAAGCCGTAAGTCCGAGCATGAGCATGATTGAAATCATGCGGTGCTTTCCTAGCATTTTTTCACCTCGTTGAAATGTTCGTGACGCAATCGCCCGATGAAGGGCAGGTTTGAAAAACTCCGGAGTAAGTGTTCGAGACGCGCAACTTGCAGTACCGGCACCGCAGCCGCCTGTATCCCAAAAATCTGTATGCGACCGCTGCGTCGCCGCACTGTACTCGCAAAACTGATCAACACGAGCCAGCCCTGTGCATCGAGATTTTCGGATAGCCTCTAAACCAATATAAGCCGTCGAGCTTAATGAGCGCTGAAAAAGGCAGGGACAAAATGAGGTTGGCAGGAAAGACGACGGTTAAATTTTTGAAACCCTGTTGCGTCCGCCGGGCTTCAACTTGCCAGTGGGAGATGCACGCGCACGGTCGTGCCCTGGCCGGGGGCGCTGGCAATATTTATCTCGCCGCGATGTGCCGCCACTATCCATTTGCAAATCGCCAAACCGAGGCCGCTGCCGCCCGTGGCGCTGGAGCGGGACTTGTCCACGCGGTAAAAACGATCAAAGATGTGAGGCAGATCTTCAGCGGGAATGCCGATGCCGGTGTCGTGCAGCGTGATGGAGAGGTCCGCGTCGTTGCGGCACAGGCTCAGCTCGATTCGCCCTTGGGGAGTATATTTCAAAGCGTTGTCGCACAAATTGAGCAGCAGCCGGCGCATGAGCAACTCGTCGCCGGAGAAAACCATCGCTTCAGGGTTCTGAAACTGTACGGCAACAGGCCGGCCCTCAGCGAGAATTTGCAGATCTTCAAAGACCTCTTTGACGGCAACATCGATGCGGAAAGGGGCTTTGTGAATGGGATAGTCGCCGGAATCGGACCGCGCTAACAGCCGGAGATTATCGACGATGCGCCCCAAGGCAATCACGCGATCCAGGATTCTCTGCGCCCATGCGCGCGTTTCTTCGGTCGTGCTCTCGTTTTGATAGGCCAGCTCCAGCTCCCCGCGCAGAACGGTCAGCGGCGTGCGCAATTCGTGCGCGGCGTCCTGCGTGAACTGCTGCAGGCGCTTGATACCCTCCTCCACGCGCGCCAGCATGCCGTTGAGGGTCGTGCACAACGTTCCGAATTCGTCTTTGCCGGAGTATGCCGGCAGGCGTTCCGAGAGACTGGCCAGCGAAATGGACTCGGCCTTACGCGCGGCTGCTACCACCGGGCGCAGCGCGAGCTTTGCCAGAAGCCAGCCGCCGGCGACGGCGAACAGCAAGGCGAGCGGAACCATCCAAATCAGGACTTCAGCAGCCTCGTGGGCAATGCGATACACGGTTTCCTCTTCGCTGCCCACCGCCACCTCGCCCCAACTGCGGTGAAAAAAGCGCACGAGATAACGCTGCCCATCCAAACGCACTTCATAATTCCCTGCTGCCTTTTCCCAGGAATTGTGCGGCAGGAGTTCAGGCGCTTTTCGCAAACCACCGTGGAAAAGCACCGTTTCGCCGTGACGTTTGACCGCGATGAGGCCGAATTGTCGCTTCAAGCCGTAACGTTCTTCCAATTCTTCGTGGAGAACGGAATCCAGCGTGGCATAAGCCCGGCCCTGCAATGCAAGCAGTCCGAGAAAGCGGCTTTCAAACAACTCCACCAGCCAGCGCTCCTCCGTGCGCAGGGCGCGCTCGATTTCTTCATCGAACTGTTGTTTCGTTTCAAGCGCCAACACCCCGAGCACAAGCAGCAGGGCAACCGAAAAAGCGAGTGTGTACCAAATGGTGAGGCGCGCGCGAATAGTCACGTTCATATTTCCGGCTCGCGAATGATATAGCCGCTGTTGCGTACGGTATGGATGAGGCGAGGTTGGCTGCCCTGCTCCAGCTTCAGCCGCAGACGCCGAATGTAAACCTCGATCAGGTTAAAATCGCCGTCGTATTGATAGTCCCAGACGTGCTCGGCGATCATACCTTTGGAGAGCAGGCGGCCTTTGTTGCGCAGGAGGAATTCAAGAATCGCGTATTCCCGGTGTGTGAGCTCGAGGCGGGTTTCACCCAAGCGTACGTCATGTGCCGCGGTATCCATTAACAAATCGCCGGCGGACAGCTCGGGCGATCTGGTGGGAGTCTGGCGCCGCAGCAGCGCACGCGCGCGCGCCTGCAGCTCCGTCACCGCGAAGGGTTTGCCGAGATAATCATCGGCGCCGGCATCCAGCCCTCGCACGCGATCCGACACGTCATCGCGCGCCGTAAGCAGGAGAATGGGAGTAGTTGCACCTTCTCGCCGCAACGTTTTGAGCACGGCCAGCCCCTCTTTGCGCGGCAGCATGAGGTCGAGAATAATGAGATCGTATGCTTCCGAGAGCGCCATCTCCTCGCCTGCGAGCCCGTCCGGCGCCAGATCGACCGCGTGCGAGTCTTGCAATAATGCATGCCGGATGCAGCTCGCCACCTCTTGTTCGTCTTCGATGATAAGAATACGCATGAAAGATTACGGGAACCAGTTGTAGGGACCAGGCCGCACGCTCTCGCAGTGCCGCCGGACAAGTGTACTCTTCCAGGAGAATTCTACCGTCAAAAGCCGAAGCTAGCGGAGGCAGGGGATTTCAAAATTTGCACCGTGATCGCACAGACAACGCCACCCCGGGCATGCCCGGCAACGTGCCCAATCGATTTTTAATGGCCGCAGGGGTTTGGGTGTGAAGAGGATTCAAGCAGGTGATAAAATGATGATGATTGCGATGCAGGTAACGCGGCAGGAACGGAGCTCACGGCCGAGTTCTATTCTGTGCGGGAGAATTTTGCAGCGGGGCGAAGCGCTACAATAGCGTGCCACCCAAAACCAGGAGCGCAACCGTAAAATAGATGACCAAGCCCGTCACGTCCACGAGTGTTGCCACGAAGGGCGCGGAAGAGACCGCGGGATCAAAGCCGAGCCTGCGCAAGATGAACGGCAACATCGAGCCGGTGAGCGTGCCCCACAACACGACGCCGATCAGGCTGATCGAGACCGTTAATCCCACCAGAAAAAAGTGCTCACCATAGCGCTCGTTGCGATTCGGCCACAGCAAGACTTGCAGCATGGCAATGGTTCCCAAGATCAATCCCAGGGTCAATCCCGAAAAAATTTCGCGGCGCATGACGCGCCACCAGTCGCGCAAGCGAATTTCTTCAAGCGCCATGGCGCGAATCACCAGCGATGCCGCTTGTGAGCCGGAGTTGCCGCCGCTGCTGATGATCAATGGGATGAAAATCGCCAGCACCACGGCGCGCTGAATCTCGCCTTCAAAATATCCCATGGCTGCGGCGGTCAGGGTTTCGCCGAGAAACAAGAGAGAGAGCCAGCCGGCGCGCTTCTTGATCATGTGCAAGAAGCCGGTATTCATGTACGGCTCGTCCAAGGCCTCGACCGCGGCCATTTTCTGAATATCCTCCGTGGCTTCTTCTTCCACGACGTCGAGCATGTCGTCAACGGTGACAATGCCCAGCAGCACACCGTCGGAATCGGTGACCGGTAGCGCCACACGATCGTACTTTTGCATCTGCTTGGCGGCAAATTCACGGTCGTCGTTTGCCGAAAGCGCGACAAAATGGTGATCCATGATGGTGGCCACGGCTTCGGACGGATCGGAGAGAATCAGTTTACGCAGGCGAATGTCGTCAATGAGCTTGCCTTTGTCATCGACGACGTAAACGAGGTTCACGGTTTCCGCGTCTTTGCCGTGCTTGCGCAAATGCTCCAACGCTTTACCGATGGTCCACTCCGGCCGAATCGCCACGTATTCCGGCGTCATCAAGCGGCCGACGCTCTCTTCGGGATAACCCAATAGCTGCCGCGCCTCTTTCAATTCCTTCGGCGGCAACAAGCTGAGCAGTTGTTGTGTGACCTGCGCCGGCAGCTCGCCCAGAAGCTCGGTGCGATCGTCGGGCGCCAGCTCGCTGAGCAAAGCGCGCGTATTCTCCGTGGTCAGGCTTTGTAGCAACCGTTGTTGTTCGTCGGAGGGCAGATAAGCGAAGACCTGCGCGGCAACGGTGCGCGGCAGCAGGCGGAACAGAATCGGTTGATCACTTTCTGGCAAGTTGACCAGCAGATCGGCGATTTCCGGCGCTTCCCATTCCGAGATACCGTCCTTGAGGCCGGAATAGTCCTTTCCCCGGATCAAATCCTGAATGTCGGGGCCGAGTAATTCTTTGAGCATGTTGCGCCTCGTGTCTTCGCAAAAGTGGCGTACACTAAAGGAGCGTGAACATAATCAGCCTGGAAGCAAGAGTCAAGGCCGATTCTGACTGCAGAGGGCCAAATTATAATTGTACGCTCCATTGCACTATTTTTCGGAAATTGATTTGAAGAATAATTTTGTTGCAGGGAGGGGTGGGGAGCGTGGATCGAGGATTGAGGATTGAGGATAGAGGATCGAGGATAGTGACCGCCAAACGTCTTACGATCCACTATCCACGATCCTCTATCCTCGATCCACGCTCCCCACCATCAACTCTCACCCGCACGATCTGATCAATCCTCATGGCAGGCAGAGGCGCTTGATGGCATCATCTCCAATCGTGCCCAAATATAACTTGCCCTTGTGTTCGAGCACACTGGTCACCTGCATGGCGTGTTTGCCCGTGGGGTCTTGGAGGTTGTGAATCACCCGTCCATTTACGTCGATACCCAGCACCAAGCCATGGGGCGTGGGTTGCGGAGCGGGAATCCAGGAACGCGGCAAGCGCAGAATGATCTTCCGCAAGAATGGATGGCGTTGCAGAATCTCGACGGCCGGCTTGCGCGGCGAAGCCAGGGCCAACCAATAAGTGTCCTTTTCATTCCAGGTGATATTGTCTGGAAAGCCGGGCAAATTTTCGATGAAACGGTCGTGCCGGCCTTTTTGTGGACCTGCAAGCCAATAGCGCGTCACGCGATAGGCGGCGGTTTCTGTCACCAACACGCAGTCTTCATGCGGACTCAGCGTTACGCCATTGGCGAAATACAAGCTGTCGAGCAACACGCGCGTGGTGCGAGCGTTGGGATCGTAAGCGAGCAAGCGGCCGTGCGGGCGGCCATCCAGCAGTTCCATGCGCAGATGGTCGGTGAGTGGATAGATCGAGGCATCACTGAGATAGATCATGCTGTCGGCAGCGATGGCAAGATCATCAGCAAGCACAATAGGCTTGCCTTCGGCTTCATTCGTAAGAATAGTGATTTGACCACTTGGCGAAATAGACAACAATCCCATCCCTGCATCCGCCACGATCAAATGACCGGCAGCGTCAAAGGACATTCCAAGTGGACGACCATTGGTGCTCGCAAAAACTGCAGCGCCCTCGCCGTCAGCATTCATGCGCACAATGCGGCCGTCTTCCATGCCTGCATACATGTAGCCGGCAACATCAAACGCCACTTCTTCCGGGCCAAAGCCTATACCTTCAGCCAGCCGCTCAACTTCGGCGAGCCGATGATTGCTTGCAAAGATGCCCGTCAATGGCGGCGCAGCTTGAGGTTGAAAAGCTTGCGGCTCCAGAGCGACGGGCGCAAAGAGAAGATAAAGGGCGAGCACGAGGAGCAAGAAGAGACATGAGACGAGGAGGCGCTTAAACATGAGCTCAATTCCAACTGATTTGCCACCAATCGTTTTGCATTCTTGATTCGAAACCTCAGCGGAGCAAGATCATCTTGCGCGAAGTGAATTTTGCACCGGCTTGTAAGCGGTACACGTAAATACCGCTGGCAAACGCTTGTGCGCGGAAATGAACCGCATGATCGCCGGCTATTTGTTCAGCCTCGACCAACGTCAGCAGTTCTTTCCCTTGCAAATTGAAAATGCGCAGGGAAACTTTGGCGGGTCTATCCAAATGATAGCGAATAACCGTATTCGGATTGAAAGGGTTGGGATAGTTTTGCTCGAGGCGGAAGGAGTAGGACGGGATCGATCCCGGCTCTCCCGTTTCTTCGACGTGCACGACGCTGCCATTAACGAAATCGAAACGGCTGCGGTTTGGCAAAATGTGAAGGAGAGCATGATCGAGCGCGGCCGATTGCCGCGGTCCAACGCTGTTCGAGGCGCGATACCTCGAAAAATCTACCCACTGTGCTTCGCGCGCATCGATGATGATCGCCGGCGTTCTGCCAAAAATTTCTGCCCCACCGTTTTCGATACGAAGGTGTGCGCCAGCATCCAAGAATACTCCGAATGCAGCGTTTGATTTAGCGATGCCCCAAAACAAGCCGCTGAGGCGGTTTTCGTGATAATCGGAATTTTGAAAAGCGCGCGGCATGATCATAGTGCTGCCGAGCAAATCTAATCCTGTGAAACGCGTCAAGCGGCCGCGATAAGCCGCAGTTGTCGAAACCTCCGTTTGTCCTATGCCAGTGCTGCCCGCGAGCTTGGCGTCATTGCCCAAGAACAGGATTGCGGCATGGGCTTGCGTCGCGGCACGAAAAGCGCGGCCCATCGCGGTGTTGGCCGATAAATAGCTCGCCGTGCTGTCTAGATGGTTGCCGACAAAAATAAAACCCGTGCAGCGACGCATAGAATCGGCTGCGGCTAAATCATTCCGGGTTGCGGTTGCGAGCCGGAACTGGTGATGAGCAAACCCGCGTTGGCGCAATTGCTCAGCAATACTTTCTGAAAGAACAGACGAAGCTGGAGACGACAAAATGCCGATCGTATCCCGGCTGCTCGCGAAGCGCGATAAGAAATTGCCAAAACTCCCAGCGGCTGCAAACCACACATTGGGTTGATCGCCACCCTCGACGAAAATACTTGTACGAGGTTGATGAAACGCCGCCGGCGCAAAACTGGCGGCACTGGTTGGTATTGCAAGTGATTGGCCACTCGCTAGATCAAAGCTAAATCCCTGGGTGAATTGGCGCAACTGGAGACCGGTGAGCAACAATGGTTGTGTGGGCTGCACGCCAAAATTTGTCTGTTCATTGGCACGCAGGAGTGCAACAACGCCGGAGCCAAAAACTTCGGCGCTGCCGTCGGGAGATATACCCAACGCCGTACGATCATCGATGCCAACGCCCGCCGTCCATTTGCCGTATTGGGCGCGATAAACGGCGAGCATGGCCGCGAGGCGGCCAAGGCGGCCGCGTTCATAGAAATGCGTGTCGACCAAGGCCTGCGGAACCAGCTTGAGAAAATCCGAAGTGAAAGTGATGCCGGCTTGCAAGGGATTTCGCAAAGCCAGGCGCGGATCGACCGAGGTGGTACGCGCATCAAAAACAATTTCGCTCAACACCATCGCACCGGAGCTGGCGCCGCCTACGGCTCCGCCACGCTGGAAAACTTGTCTGATCGCCTGCTCCGCAAGTGTGCCCCGCCAGAGCGAGACATATTGCCATTGATCTCCGCCGCGCAGGAAGAGACCGCCGGTTTGCAGAATGGCGCGATAGTTCGCAGAATCATTTGCGCCGGAGCGGCTGTTGATCACGAGATTGGCTGCGGAAGAGGCGCCCAGGAATTTGAAATAACCCGGCAGGAACGAAGAACTATCGGAATAATCCAGCACGAGAATTTTTTTGTTGGGGGCGTGCTGCACCAACCAGCGATAAGACTCGTCTGACCAATCGTCGTAATTTTCCGAGCCACCGCCGACCAGCAACACCGTGCCTTGTGCAAAGGCGGGTGAGACCGAGACAAATTGCAGGAGGATGAAGGCAGCTATACGTCGTACGATCATTTGCAAAACGAATTGTCGAAGCGCTCAAAATTGAAATCCCACGGCAAAGCGATGCACATCCGGCAACAAATCGTGACGGGCAAAGGCGTAGTCAATCTGGAGCTGGTTGGTGGACATCGGCCACGACAGCCCCACGCCGGCACTCAAGTCTTCGTCGTCATAGTTGTAGCGATACCCGCCGCGCAGAAACAAGCGATCCAGTATTCCCAATTGGGTGCCGAAATTCACGCGCTCGCTGTTGTCGTTGGGATGCGTGACCTCCGAGGCGATTTGCCAGGCGAAATTACCCGAGCGCAACACGTCCATGACCAGACCCACCTGGAAATGCAGTGGCAAGGGATAAGCCTCGGCTTCGAGATTGGCCGGAGCCGGGCGGTTGTCCGGCGCATTGGGATCGGTATCGAACTGATAAGACAGGTCGCGGCCCTCCATGCGCAAGTCACCGCCGAAATTGGTCAAACTCATGCCGACGACCGCGTTGCTGAACCACAACCGATACTGAGTTCCGACGTCGAAGGCGACACCGGAAGCGGTTTCGTTCCAGATTTTTTGCTGAATGTATTTGGCCGTGAGGCCGGTGCTGAAGCGATCGCTCAACGCGCGCGCATAGCTGAGGCTGATCATCAGGTCCTGCGCATCAAAATATTCTCCCGTGCCGTCCTGCGCATATTCATTGGTGACTTCCATGCGATCCATCGACAACACGGTTACCGCCGCGCCGAGACTGCCGAAGCCGTTCACCGGAAGGGCATAGGCTGCGGAATTCAATGCAATCGTCGCGCGCCAGGGCGTATGCGCAAAATACACGGATTGCCTTTCCAGATTCGCAATGCCCGCTGGATTCCAAAATAACGCCCCGGCATTTTCCGCTTTGGCGACGTATGCCCCTCCCATCCCCACCGCCTCCGCGCCGACGTTGATTTGCAAAAATTGCGCACCGACCGTGCCGAGATTGGCGTTTTGGGAATGGGCAGTGGAAAAAATGCAGAATCCAGAGGCGAAAAGTAGAATCTTGTTCATATCAGGCCTCAAATGAATTTTCCCGTGCTCTTACTCATACTCCTACTCTTACTCGCTTTTGCTTTTTTAAGGCGAGTAAGAGTAGGAGTATGAGTATGAGTAAGAGCAAGTGTAGGAGTGAGTGATTGAATGAATATCTCCTCCCCCCGCTACTTAATCACCGCAAATCGATCCAGCTTCTCCGCATTATCCGTCTTGACGAGATAAAGATAAACACCCGTAACAATTTCCCGGCCGGAGGCAGTGCGCATATCCCATGCCGCCACGCCAGTGCCGTCGTTATGCTCTATGGTTTTGATCAAATCGCCGTCGAGCGTGAAGATGTGTATGGTACAAGCCGGCGGCAGGTTGACAAAGCGCAGCACGCGCAGCGGCTCGCTCCGCAATGCGCTGAGGTCTTGTTCGAAGCTGGAGGCGACCAAATATGGATTAGGCACCACGCGCACGCGTTGCAATTCGCTTTTGACGGCATCCGCATTCACCGCAGGCGTGGTCGTGGAGAACTGAAAGCGATCCTTGTAGGTGATGGGCTGCGGATTGCTGGCCGGCGGAGTGATCGTGAACAGCAAGCCGTTGTTGGCGGCGTAAGGTTTCCCAAAAGTCAGCGGACGCAGCGGCAAGACGGTGACGGCGCCGGTGAGCATGTGCACGCCGCGCGTGATCACCACCTCGTCACCTGCCTCCGGAAAGAAATCAAGCGGCGCAGTCGGGGCCGGATCGGTGATGGTGACATGCAAGCCTTCGACCACGAAAGGAATGCCGGAAACATAGTTTTGATTCAGCAGCAGTGTGTCGCCGGTCGCGGCATCCAACAAATTGAACGCCGTATTCGAAACAAAGCGCAGCAGGTAGCTTCGCGTGCTGGTGGCGTCGAGATTCTCAATTCCGGCCTCGACGAGGGCAGAAGTATTGCCGTGCGCAAGGAAAGCCACCGGCAGAAATTCAGCGACGTACGTCTGGCCAGCTGCGCTGGGTTGGTCCGTTGCATGAATCAAGAATTGATAATTCGAATTGCCGCTTCCGATTTGTGCAAAGCCCGAGACCAGCGGCGGCGTGCGACCAATGGCATCTTGCCGCGGGATAACGGCGGCAAGGTTGGGGGATTCCAAGGACGCACCACGTGAAGATTCCAAGCTAGGAATGCTCGAATCGCCGCGATCGTAAGCCGTAATCGAATACCAGTATTCAAATCCGTTTGCCACGTTGGTATCCAGAAAGGCGTATTGCAGGCCGATATCGTCGCCGAGGCCATTGGTGCGATCGAATTCGGTCATAGGAACAGGATCGGGCCCGGCGTTGGGAAAAACGTTGCGATCGATTTGATCCCAGGTTACGCCCTGATCGAGGCTTTTGTAGACACGATAGCCTTCGAAATCGAACTCATTCGAAAACTTGTCACGACTACGCTCGGAGCGATCGTCCCAATACAGGGTCACACGGCGATTGCCGGGCACCGCGCTCAAATGGGGCGGATCGGGCGGGCGCGCCACTTCGAAATCGAGGTCGACAATGCTTTGCGCCGTGCGCGTGTTCGCCAGCAATTGCGCGTGGTTCGGTCCGGCCACCAGGGCGGTGATGAACGTCAATGTGTCGCCCACATTCAAACTGTAAGGACCGGAAGCGGCAACGGCATCGGTATCGTTTCCACCCGGGTCTTGCGTCGAGAGATCGTCGAAGTGAAGATCGGATGCGTTCGCACCGGGATGGAAGAACTTCGGCCCCAACGGTGAATTGAACAAGCTCCTCGCGCTTGACATGATGCCATATTCCACGGAGTCGATATCGACGACGTCCAGATCTTCATAAAGAAACCAGTGCAGGTCCGTGATCCGCAATTCCTGGCTATTCACTTTGGGTGTGCGCAAAAACGCTATACCCATTTCGCCGGGAATGTTGCCCGGCCATTCGCTGGTGAAATTGTCGGTATCGTAATCATACATGAGCTGCAAATCTCGGTCGAAGCCGATTTTCTCATCGGCCCATTCCGGATCGCCGCCCGCGACATTGCCGGCGTCGATGTCGAGATACATCGCAAAATACAGGCTGTCCAGCGGTCGCGTGCCTTTGTTGACAAGTTCGAATTTGAAGAAGATCATGTCCGCTGCGAACTTCACGCCGTAGGCATAGCCGGTTTGATGCATTTCCAGGCCGAGAATACCGCTCTTCGCAGTATTGTTCGAGTCACTATAGACGCAATAGCTGTCCTGATCCGAGCGAAAAATGGGGCTGCCGCTCGCGTCTTTAACCGGCCAACCGGTCGCGGGCCAGGTTTGCGGCCGGTCGCTGAATGCGATTTGCGCCAGGGTCGTGTTGTGATAGCCGCCGACAGCTTCCCACTCTTCGTTGGTGGTGAATCTTCCTTGCACCACGTTGCCGGGCACGCCGACCCAGGGATTGATGCGATAAATATAATGCCTCCCGCTGCCGATCGGATACTCGCCCGAAGGCCCCTGGCTCAAGCGCCGCGGATACAACTTGCCACGATTCTCGAAGAACAAGCCGATGTTACTCCCGTTGTGCGTCCCGCCGGCGCGATCCTGGATGCCGGCGGTCGAGAACAGGGAGGAAGCGCGCGAATCTTCCCGTTCCTTCTCGCGCTCTTTGGTAGACAATTGTGCGAGCACTGATAGGGGCAGGAGCATGCACACGAGAAGAGTAAACCTTTTCATGGTTTTAATCCCAAAAAGTCATCTAATTTTCTGATTGCTTGTGCTCCTACTCTTACTCTCACTCCTACTCGCTTTAGGGGTAACAAAAGCGAGTAGGAGTAGGAGTAAGAGTAGGAGTAAGAGTAGGAGTAAGAACCATCAGCACTCAATCATCCTCATCAACTGACTCAACGCCATAAAACGAGGTGTCGTCGCTCATACGGCTTTGCGCATTGTTGCGCAGGTCCATGACCAGCGCGACTTCCCTTTGCAAGATGAGCTTTCCTTCATGAATCTCGTTCGCGGTCAGTTGTTTTTGCGCGACCAGTACGTCAAGCGCCGCGGCGCACTCGAGGGCCGAGCCGTTTGCAATTTCCAAATAACGTGAACGATCTTTCATGGAGAACTTGACGTTGCCTTCCGCGATATTCAGTGG
>JBOHQX010000065.1:0-41035 GCA_050732395.1 bacterium | reverse complement strand
GTTCCGTGCGCTCGAGCGCACAAGCTTCCAGCGTCGAAAAGTTTTCGCTGTTGCCGTGCAGCAACATCACGCGCAGCAAATCAGAGTAGTCTTCCCCGCCGAGATACAGCGCGCCATGGTAGCGTGCAATCTGCATTTTTTTTCTCGTGACCGGCAGACTGACGTTGCTCAGCAGATGCACGTGGGCACCAGAGGCCACCAGGCCCTCAGCCAGGGCCTCGAAGCTGCTGGCAAATACTTCGCGATGAGCCGTGGCCAGCAGGAATGGTAACGGTGCGCCGTTTTTGCTGTTTTGTTGTGACGCAAAAGCGCGCCCCACCCAGTGCAAAAATTCTGTACTAAAATTGTCGTATGGCGAGCCCAATAAGTTGCCGCCGTCAACGAAGCGGCGAAGGTAGCTCGTGGGCAGAATTTTTTGTGGTTTCAGGATCCGGCCGTTGGTCAAGCGGCTATACGGCCGGACCGCGGAGTTTCTGTAGAGCATCGCGGTTTCGCCCAGGATGGCGCCCTCGCCAATCAAACTGTCCTCTTGTACCCGCGCATTGGCCCCGATACGCGCGCCATTCATGACGATCGCGCCTTCGATCTGTGCCTCGGTTGCGACGGCGACACCGTCCAGGATCACGCTGCGCATGATCTTAGCGCCGGCTGCAATCTCGCAATAGTTTCCGATCACGCTTTCGTGAACAAGCGCTTCCGCCGCAATGTGAGTGTGCTCACCGGCCCACATGCCAGGCCGCTCATTGGCGTCTAAAGCCAGCCGCATATGATCTTCCTCCTGCGGCGTGAGCATGGCAAAAGGCAGATTGCCGTGAATGAAATCGATATTCGCCAGCCGCAAATCCTCGGGCGTGCCAACGTCGCGCCAGTAGCCATATAATGGAAAGCCGTAGATCGGAGCGCGCGCCGCGGCCAACGGTGGAAACACTTCTTTTTCGAACATGGCAAATGCGCCGTGATTGGGAATGTGCGCGAGCAGCCCCGGCTCGATCATATATATGGCGGAATTGATCCAATCGCTGAACACCTGCGGCCACGAGGGTTTTTCCAGAAAGCGCGCGATGCTACCGTCGCCGCGGCGCAGCACAATACCATATGCCAGAGGCGCGGGCATGGGCGATAGCGCAATGGTAACCAACGCTTTTTTCAAATGATGAAAATCCAGCATGCGCTGCACCGGCACTTCGGCGAGAATGTCTGCCGAATATATCAGGCTCGTTTCCCGAATGTATTCGCTGATGTGCTTCACGCTGCCGGCTGTTCCCAAATCCCTATCGAGCTCCACGTATTCAAAGTGGGCGTCAAATTTTTCGCCGGTTCCGAGCATGCATTTGAATCGTTCGGGTTGATAATGCAGCAGGAAAAGAAAGTCCCGTATTTCTTGTTTGCGCAAAGCAAAAAGGATGCGCGCAAGGATGGGAAGATTGCCCACGGGCAATAGCGGCTTAGGGCAGGTGGCTGTGAGGGGGCGTAAGCGCGTGCCTCGTCCCCCGGCCAGGATGATGGCTTTCACGGTTGTCTGAGGCCGATCATATTAGAAAATGCGAAACCGAGTTGCGATCAAGCCAGTTCAAGGCAGCAGAAGGCCATGAGGCGCCGGAACGTTGACAATGAACCGTTCGGGTGTTCTGACTCCAGATTAAGTAGTACTGGGTTGATCCTGCGTTTTAGTTGTAGAGCTCGATAGTCGTGCCGTCCGCGACGACCACGCCATGAAAATGCCTCTCACCCACCATCGGGTGAATGATACAATTCTTACCGATGCACACATTTTCCGGAATCACGGCGTTTTTACCGATCACAGTCAATCCTTCGCTCAGATGTTCCGGGGTTTTTTGATTTGGAATACTGGGATCGCCGAAGCCGGCCTGACAACCACGTTGAAAGCGGCTCTGCTTGTCGGCTATAACGTACTGCAAACGCACGCTTTCTTCGATCACGCTATCGTGCATGACGACGCTGTGATCGATCACGGCGCCTCTGCCCACGGCCACGCCCGGCGACAGCACACAGTTGGTGACGGCGCCGGCGATCGTGCAGCCTTGCGCCACCAGGCTGTTTTCAACTCGCGCGCCTTTGAGGATGCGCGTCGGCGGTCGGTCGGCGGCGCACCCCTCTTCTTCCAGGTTCGTGTAGGTTTTCCAGTCCGAGAGACGCAGCCCGGAGTCGGGCCGGAGCAGATCCATGTTTGCGTCCCAATAGGAGTACAGCGTGCCGACGTCGCGCCAATAGCCGGCAAATGGAAAGGCGTAGACTTTGTGCGAGTTGATTGCATATGGAATCGTATCCTTGCCGAAATCATGCGCGGCAATGGTGTTGAGGCAATGAAAAAGAAAGCTCGTGTTGAAGACGTAAACGCCCATTGAGGCGAGATTGCTCCTGGCCTGCTTGGGTTTTTCCTCCCAATCAGTCAGGCGGTCTTCCGAATTGATGATGCCGATGCCGAAGTGCCGGGTTTGGTCGGCGGGCACGCGCATCATGGCAATGGTGAGATCGGCGCCGCGGTTTTTGTGAAAATCGATCATGCGGCTGTAATCCATGTGATAAATGTGATCGCCGGAAAGAATCAGCACGCGCTCAGGCTTGAAATTACGGATGAAGCTGACATTTTGCCGGATGGCGTCGGCGGTGCCTTTGTACCAGTCCGAATCTTGCTCGCCGGTTCGCGGCGGCAGAATTTTCGCACCGCGCATACGGCCGATCAAATCCCAGGCCTGGCCGTCCCCAATGTGATCCATCAACGAAAGCGGCTTGTATTGCGTGAGTATGCCGACGTTGATCAAGCCGGAGTTTTTGGCGTTGCTCATCGTGAAATCGATAATTCGATACAAGCCGCCGAATGGCACGGCCGGCTTGGCGCGATAGTGCGCCAGTATATTCAACCGGCTGCCCACGCCACCGGCGAGCAACATTGCGAGCGTTTTGCGCATAAAAGAGCTCTCTTGAGCTGTTGGAGTACTCCAGTGTTACACGCGCGATTCTATCGGATCGACAACCCCGACTCATAGACAATTTGCCGGAATTGGCTTTCTACTAGATCCGGATGCACGATGCAATTTGAGCCGATCTTGCGTTTCCCCGGAACCCGAGCATGCTGCCCGATGAGCGTGATGCCGCTGGTGAGCAATTGCGGAAATTCCTCATTGGGAAGCGCAGGGTCGCCCCTGCCTATGAAGCATTCTTCGCCGATCACTGCATGCGTGTCGGTAATAACCTTGTGCAAATTCGCTCCTGGCCTGACTTGGGTGTCGAACATCAGAATCGAATCTTCAATCATCGTGTCTTCGCTCACTTCCACGCCTGGAAAGAGAATGCTGTTTTTCACCCTGCCATGCACGCGGCACCCGCTGTAAATCAGTGAGTTTTCGATTTGAGCCGCGGCACCGACCAGTGCCGGCGTGCGGTCGCGCGTGGCATTGTGCTCGAGATTCGTGCGCACGCGCCATTTTTCGGGCTCGATTTGAGGCGCCTCGCCAAGCATGTCCATGCTGGTTTGCCAGTATTCGTCGATCGTGCGGGTGTAACCCCAATAGCCTTCGTATTTGTAAGCATGGACGTCATGCTTTTCGAGCATCATCGGGATAATATCTTTGCCGAATTCATACGACTTGGGCCCGAGTTCAGCGTGCTTCTTCAGAATCTCGAACAGCATGTGCGTTGTAAACAGATAAATCGTAAGCGATGCCCACATTTCCTCCTCCGGCCATGCCGGCCAGGTGTCCGGTTTCTCCCGATAGTCGAGCAGCGGGCCACCCACGGGGTTATGGCTTTCAATGCGGCCGATGCCAAAGCGTGGCGCCTGTTCTTTTTGCACCTTGATGAAGCCCATGGTCAAATCTGCGCCGGCTTCGAGATGAAAATTGATCATGGGCGCGTAGTTCATCGAATAAATATGGTCGCCAGACAGCACAAGCACGAGATCGGGATGGTGCATGCGAATGAATTCGAGATTTTGAAAAACGGCATCCGCACTGCCGCGATACCAGTTCGATAATGCATGGGCCGTGAACGGCGGTAGAATGGTCACGCCGCGATCGCGCCCAACCATTTCCCATGATGAACCGTTGCCGAGGTGATTGATCAAGGAAAAGGAGCGATATTGTGACAGGATGCCGGCATTCTCGATGCCGGAGTTCATGAGGTTGCTGAGGGGGAAGTCGATGACGCGATAGAGACCGCCGAAAGGGACCGCGGACTTGGGGCGATATTGCGTGAGCACGGACAACTCGTCCACGCGTCCCCCGGCAAGAATCATGGCCAACGTTTGGGGCATGTTATGGTCTGCCGGAAATCGCCGTTTGCTACAACCTGAATTATAAGGTGACTGTTCAGATCACCGCCCGGGTGCTCTTGTTTGAAATAGAGTTGAAACGCCTGGGCGGCAATTTATTGATCTCAAGCAGCTCAATAAGCGTGAATCGATTCGTTCACCGACCACCCAATTTCCTTTCCATCAACCAACCAGCGCCAAACACCAATACGCCAATGATGGCATTGCGCGTTTCCGCGCGAAATTCAGCATCGCCTAGAGGATTGCTCAACGCTATCAGAATGCCGATCAACACGATTAGCAGGCCGAGCATTTGCAAGGCCTTGGCGAGATACCACAAAGCACGATTCAGAAGCAGCTCTTGGTTGTTTACGTTTCACACATTACGCATGACGTGACCCGTAAGACGCGACGCGTGATCAAGTTTTACCGTGCAATGCCATCATTCTATCACGCCCCAAAGCTCAAAAACGCATCCGTAGTTTTCCATTGGCCCAGTTCTTCGCGGAAGCGAATACTGGTGTCCACCAGTAATTGCCCGTCTTCTGACAGAGAGATCTTAGCGTGCTCCAATGGGCGCGGCGCTGGGCCTTCGAAATTGATACCGTCCATCGTGAACCCGCTGCCATGACACGGGCATTTGAATTTGCCTTCGGCCTCTAACCAGCGCGGCGTGCAGCCGAGATGCGTGCACTGTGCGAAAATGGCGAAAAAACCTTTGTCGTTGCGCACGATCCACGTGCGAAAGTCTTTCACCCACTTCGTGCTGACCGCACCCACGGGGTAGTCGCCTGGAAAACCGGCTTTGAAAACGGTGGAAGGCTCGAACAATACTCGCGGAAACATGAAACGCAGCGAGCCCAAGAGCATGGTGCCAAGGAAGCTGAAAAAAGCCACCCACCCGGCGCGCGAGAGAAAGTTGCGCCGGCTCATCCAAAGTGTGCCGGGCTCGAGGGGCTTGGTCAAAGTAGAGCGTGAACCGGCTTTCGCCACCGTCGGTGCTGCAGGCTCGGCCGCGGCTGCTTTCGCTGTTGCGGATTTGGTTTGTTCAGCCAATTTTAACCTCCTGAATAAGAGCTTTGTCCATGTTCTCGAATGGATCAGCAAGCTAGTCAATAGCGTCTTGCACGTTACACCTTACACGTTTAACGTGTAAGGTGTTACGTGTAAGCAGAAGCATGAACTTTCGAATCAATTCCCCAAGCTCAACAAATAATTCCGTAATGCCACGATTTGTTTGTCCGGATCGCCCTCCAAAACGTCCGACGGATAGGAATCCGGATAGAATGAAGGCATTCGTGTCCCCGGCAACAGTTTCTGGGGATCACGAATCCATTCCGCAATCCAATTCGGATCGAGACGTTGTTTCGCCATGGTGAGATCGGGCGCCCAACCGTCGGGAGGGCCCTCAGGCTTTTTCGCGCCTTGTTGGTGGCACGAAAAGCAGGCGAAATAATTCGGCGAAGCCAGTGTCAGGGCGCTCGCTCGCTGCTCTGGACTCAAGTGGAACTCCGGCAGAAAGGTGAAGCCAGGGGTTTCATCCGCCTCGGCCTTGAAGTAATTGATGATCGTATTGGCTTCGGCATCCGTCAATGCGAACGTGGGCATGCGCGTGCGCAGCCACGGACGAATCTCCCCGGTCTTGGGCTCTTTCAAGAAATGAAACAACCATTCGCTTTGCACTTTTTTGCCTTCGCCGAGTAAATTTGGCGGGGCGTAGGCCGAAGCCGCAATTTCATCCATGCCCTCTTTCATCAAAGCATCCGTCAGCGACGGGCGAATATCTCCGCCTTCACCTTCGATCACGTGGCAGCCCGTGCAATTCAACTGCCGCGCAAGTAAGCGGCCGTTCTCGATGTTCTCTTCCCGGCCGCCCCAGGGTTTCAAGTAGCGCTCGCCGATCACTCGGCCATCCCACGAGCGCAGGAGGACGGAGAAGTTAACGGCGTCGCTATCAGCCATTTGGTAGTTCGGCATGCGCTGGATCACGGCTTCAGTCGCGTATTCACGCGAATTTTTCAGTTTGCCCAGAGTCCAATCTTCCCAGGTTTTGTGCGGCACGGTGCCGTTGGCAAGCGCATCGCCGAAAAACAATTCCTCCGGAAGCTTTGCGCCAAACTCATTCAATGACACCGACACGCGGCCTTCTTTTTCCAGGCCCGGAATTAAATGGCAGCCGTGGCAGCCAAAGTTGCGCACGATGGCACGCCCTTCCGTAATTAAAGCCGGATCACTGAGATTCGCAAGGCCTTTGGTATAGTTTTCCGGCAGAGGCAGATCACGGCCGATTTGCAAGAGATAGGCGACAATATCCGCTGCTTCTTGATCCGACAGGCGCAGGCTTGGCATGCGCGTTTCCGGTGAGTAATGCTTGGGATTCTTGATCCAATCAAACAGCCAATCTTCATTGACTTTCTTCGCCACGGTGCCGAGATCCGGGCCGATGTCATAGGGCAAACCGTTGGCGCGATGTGCGCGATCTTCCGGCGTCACCACGTGGCAGGCTTTGCAGCCCACGATGGAGATCAAGCGCTCGCCTGCCGGAGCATTGCCGCGTCCGGCAGCACGCACTGGCGCCCAATCATTCTTTGAAACGCTGAATAGAAAAGCCGTGGCCGCGGTAGCCTCAGCCTCCGTGAACAGCGCATTCGGCATGCGTGTGTGCGGCCGGAACTCGCGATTATCGCGCAGCCATCCGTACACCCAGCCTGGGGAGAGCTTGTTGCCGATGCGGCTGAGGTCGGGCCCGATGCGTTCCGCAGTTTCATAGCCGCGAATCTCGTGGCAGCCGTAACAGCCCAAATCTGCCAACATGCGCTTCGCACGGTTCAGGCTCGGTGCATGATCCAGGCGCAACTCTTTCGCGTGGCACTTGTTGCAGCCGGCGTAAACAAATGCACCGCGCAACATTGGATGCTCCCAGTGCTTCACCTCCCCGTGTGCATGATCGACGTCTTCCAGGGCCGGACCCTGCCCGTCGTGGCAGGGGGTGCAGCCAAATCTTTCGATCGGATGCAGGCGAATCAAAGTGTCCAGCGCCGAGTGCGTCCTGTACGGGGAGTCGAGATGCTCGAAACCTTTGCGCGTCACCGAAATGTGGCAGGTGTGGCAGCGATCGACGTTGCTGAGAAACGCCCCAAAGTTTCCTTTGACGAATTCCGGCATTACCACTTGCTGGATTTTGATGGTGCGTTCATCGATGCGGGCGAGGCGAAAGTCGAGCTCGTCGACCTCCTTCATCATCCCGGCGATTTGCGTTTGGAGATCGGTGGCTTTTTGACGAAAGCCGGCCAGTCGATTTATCACCTCGACGCGATGGGAATCCGCCTCGTCCCATTTTTCTTTCAACTCCAGCGCGCGCGCGTTCAGTTCTTCATACTTTTTACCGTGTTCTTCGTGGCCGGATTTGTCGTGGTGATATTGCGCCTCTTTAAATAAATAGTATTCTGCGTCGGCCTCGCTTTTGGTGAAGCGATAGTTCTGGACGGCCTTTGCGATCTCCAGCGCGGCTTTGGCTGAATCTTGCAGGGCCTGCTTGTAATCGGCGCTATTGAGCTCCTTTTGCGCAGCCGCCAGGTCGGCTTGCAATTGTTGATAAGCAGTTTGATCGAGTGCCGCCGTTTTCTGCTCGCGCTCGGCCATCAGCTCTTGTTTTTCGAGCGCATTGAAATCGCGCTGCGTACGCTGCCAGGGCGAGCGTACCCAGATCATCTCGAACACCGCCCAAAAAGTGGTCAACGCCAGTATTGCGCTGCATATGAAATAGATTTGACTATAGTCTCGTTCTTCAATCGGAGTATCGGATCGTTTGGCCAAAGTTGATTCCTTTCCACTTCACGGTGCACGAGATGATCAAAACTTTCTTGGTCTCAGACATTGAACCACGGCGTCACCCAAAGATACTTAATGTTGAACGCCACGCGCAAAATCATTTTGATGGGCAGACTCAGCATCGTCAGAAACAAGAACGCAGTGACATTGTAGCGCAACGGACCCATTTCTTTGAGAATGGGCCACTTGTCCTTCTTCCACATCCAGAGCAATGGGATAAGCGCAAAATATCCGCCCACGATAATGAATCCAAAAATGCCCGCGCCCAGCTTCGAACGAATGCCGAAGAATTCATGCAAGTCCACGTTGGTCATGGCCACGACCTTGTGCACGTCCCACAACTCCCACGGTGCGAAAAAATTCCAGCCCGGCCCGCGCAGGAACGTGCCCATGATGATCAGCGCCAGCCACAAAATCAAGAAGCCAACCAGGAAAACGCTGATGGCAAACGGCCGTTCTTTCCAGGTATAATAGCCGTTACCTTTTTTGTTGGGATCGATGTACGGAATGGCCATCAGGCCTACAATAATGATGGTGGGCAATACCACACCGGCGATCCAGGGATCGAAGTAAACCAGCATCTCCTGTAATCCGAGAAAATACCACGGCGCCTTGGAGGGATTGGGGGTGCGCGTGGGATTGGCCGGATCTTCGAGCGGCGCGTCGAGCACGATCGACCACACGGTCAAAACAATCATGAGAATGATCGACGCCAGAAACTCGACCCGGGCGAGATAAGGCCAGGTGTGAATGCGATCCTGGTTCTCTTCCGTCATTTTCTTGTATTCACCGGCCGCAATGCGGGCGTCATTTTGACGGGCCTGGCGCCACCACAACCACACGTAAAAGATGATCAAAAACAACATGCCGACAACCGGAATGTTATCGGAATTGCTCAAGATGTTCTTGAGATTCTCCATAAGTTTCCCTTTTTGTCATCCTGGCAGGATCTTCTCCGGCAAAAGCGCCGTGGTTTGGGCACGGGAAGATGCTTCCAGCATGACAGCATGATGTTGCGTGGAAGAATGGCTTCGACAAGCTACAAAAGAACATTGCCGGTTTGTGCCCGCTAAAACGAGCGCAGGCGAACCCGTTACAGTGGTCCGGAAATGCCGCCATCTTTACGGACGCGCCAGAAATGCACGCCCATAAAAACGGCTGCAAATAACGGCAGGAAAATGCAGTGGAGCACATAAAAACGCAGCAAGGTCGGCGGACCAACCTGAGTGCCGCCGAGCAAAAGGAAGCGAACGTCGTTGTCCGGCCGCATGCCCAATTCCGGACCGAACGGGCCCTCATGCCCGAGCAGCGGCGTCGCGCGCGCCATGTTGGTGCCGACAGTCACGGCCCAAATCGAAAGCTGGTCCCACGGCAGCAGGTAACCGGTGAAGGAGAGCAACAGTGTGGTGGTGAGCAGGATCACGCCGACCACCCAATTGAATTCGCGCGGGGGTTTGTAAGAGCCGGTGAGAAAAACCCGGAACATGTGCAACCACACGGCGATGACCATGCCGTGTGCGGCCCAGCGATGCATATTACGCAGAAACATGCCGAAGGGCACGTCGAATTGCAAATACTTCATATCGGCGAACGCGTATTCCGCAGTGGGGCGATAATAGAACATCAACAGCACGCCGGTGACGGCCGTGGCCAAAAACAGCAAAAACGTGATCCCACCCATGCACCAGGTGAATCGGATGTACGTGCCGTGCCGGGGTAATTTGGTGGGATGCAAATGCATCCAGAAATTGTCAAGCACTTGCAGCAGGCGATTGCGCTGCGAGTCTTCGTAGTCGTGCCGGAACATCGATTTCCAAACCGGCGATTTGATGAGGCTGTCCCGCATCTTGTCGAGAACCGCTCGCATCTCCGCTCCTTTGTTAGAATGAACCGATCGAGGTTTGATGAGGCAGGATGTGTTGATGCCGCGCAATATAAATGAAAAGGCGTAAAATGTCAAGCGCGAAGCTGTGAGGAACGTGCGTGCATTTGGGAAAAAATCATTTGGAGCCAATCTCGTCTTCCATTTGCATGACCACGATGCCGTATTTTTCTGCGTGGTTTGCCATGAAGTGCAGTATCGAGCTGGCCGGCGTCATGGGATAGGCGGCATAATTGGTGTTGATCACCTCCTCGCCTTTGCGCTGAACGAGATCGCTGATCACGCCTTTGAGAAAATCAAAATCGAGATCAGCCAGATGAGCCAGCGTACTCAGGGCCACCGTGTTCTGCATCACCGCGGGTTGCCGGCCGAATGGCGCCATGAGCTCCGTGATGGGCAACGGCAGGCTACGAACCTCGGATTTTCGCAAGAATTTTTTGAGGGGTTGGCAGCTCGGTGAGATTTGAGGGATTTTGTGGATAAAAAACGAATGCCAAAATGACAAAACAGTTGGCAGAATGATTGCAAATCATTCTGCCAACTGTTTTTGTCTGCGCACCGGGCTTCAGCTTTCGGCCCGAAAGATTCCTGCATCGACTTGACTTAAAATCCGAGGTAGAGTCTTATTTCTCGCCTTCGGGCTTGGGCTCTACCTTTGGCGCAGCGTTGTTGTTTTCTGCCGGTGCGGGTTGCGGGTCGCTGGTGGCATTGTTGTAGAGGAGATCGCGCAAGCGCGTCAGCATTGCTTCCATACGTTTGCGCTCGTCGCGAATTTTTTCCAACTCTTCTTCCGCCGTTTCGGTTTTCTTTTGCTCGATATTCAATTGGTTTTCGAGCGATTTTTGCCGCGGCACCAGGCGACCATTCGCCGTCATGAACAGGGGGCGATTGTCCGGCGGCGGGGTTTGGTTGAGATGAAGTTTCGCGCCAAAGTTGACGCGCCAGCTCGGGTAATTGGCTAGATCTTTGTTGATGACCGGTAGATCGACATAAAGCGTTTGATCTTTATCCGAAGTCAGGCGGAAATCAAAACCCGCGTTGAGCGCGAGCCAGTGTTTGGGACGATAATTCACCCCCGGCGAGAAATAGATGAAATCCTCGCGCGCATAAGCCGTGACCGGCGGTTTCGCCGTGAACATCCGCCCGTAAAACTCGAAAGTGAAGTCGAATTGCGTCGTGGGAATGGCAAAACCCCCGCCCCACAAGAACTCCTGTGCGGAACTGAGCGCGACAATGGTGTCCGTGGCAGCGCCCGTCAGCCTCTTGCCGAGATCGTTGTGATGCAAATAGCCGAGATTCAGATGGAGGTTGAACGCGTTTTCTGGCAGCAGCAGGTCCGGGCTGTAAGATACCATGCCGAGAATACCCAATTCGAAGCCCCCGCCGCTGTAAGGCTCGAATAGAACGTTATGATTCTCACCGAGCGGAATGCGTCCGCTGAAAGCGAAGCCGGCTTTGAGCGGGCTCACCTTGCTGCCGAACGAGCCGAATTTCATGTTCAGATACAAGTCGTCGGGAATATTGTAGCCATCGCCGCGATGGGTGTCCTGGTAAATCACCTGGGTCAGGGCCCACTCCAAATGTTTGCCGCTGGCGAAGGACAAACCGGCTGCCGCTTGCACGTTCCAGAAGGTGTTGGCCGTGGGCGTACCGTTCTTGTTGACCACCACGGTTTGATAGGAGGAAGAACCGGAAGTCTGCAAGGTGAATTGGCCGCGCGGCAGTGTGAACGCAGAATTCAGATGCGGCAAGCCGCGGCCGCCGATCAAACGAAACGCCTGTGCGTGCGATACAGCCGGCAGGCTGAGCGCCAGCACGAACAAAATTGCGAAGCCAGAGCTTTTTTTCATGTGCATCGTCCGTCTTGGATTGGAGGTTTTGCGCTCAGACCCGAAGAAATCTCCAGGCTCTCAGGAGCAGTTGCACCAAAGTGACACCAGTAAATTGTTGAGGAAAGCTTTCGCTTCCTGAGATGCATGTTTATGTATACAGACATTGCGCCAAGGTTGCATGCATCGACGGAAAATTAATCTGACGTGCCCCTCGCGCGGGAAAAGCGCTTGCGCTTTTAGGCAAAATTTTGTAACCTGACCGACCATTCTGAAGTTTTGTCACAGTCCCGATTCGCCGGGATCGCTTGTGCGAGTGTTTTACTTTGCAAAAATGAAACATTGCTTGGAAGAAAAGCAGGAAGCATTGGCATGACGCAACGTTACTTGACGGTACATGGACATTTTTATCAGCCGCCTCGTGAAAATCCTTGGACCGAAGCCATCGAAAGGCAGGATAGCGCCGCACCCTTTCACGATTGGAATGACCGCATCAATTATGAATGCTACACTCCGAATGCGTTCGCGCGCGTGCTAGATTCCTCCCAGCGCATCGCAAATATTGTCAACAATTTTGAGCATATCAGCTTTAATTTTGGCCCGACGTTGTTGAGTTGGCTCGAACCCTTTGCGCTGGTAACCTACCAGCGCATTCTGGCGGCGGACAAACGCAGCGTCCTGCGTTTCGGGGGGCATGGCTCGGGCCTGGCGCAAGCTTACAATCACGCCATCATGCCCTTGTGCAACGAGCAGGATCGCCGCACGCAAGTGCTCTGGGGCCTGGCGGATTTTCGCTATCGTTTCCAACGCGAGCCGGAATCCATGTGGATGCCGGAAACGGCGGTCAACGAGACCGTGCTGCGCACCTTAATCGATCATGGCATGAAGTTTTTGATTCTTTCGCCCTACCAGGCCCTGCGTATCCGCAGGATTGAAGGCGGGGAATGGATCGGCGTCGAGCACGGTGAAATCGATACCACGCGGCCCTATCGCTGGTGGGATCGCGACGCGCAACACAACATCGTGAGCAACCGCTACCTCGACATATTTTTCTATCACGGCGATTTGTCGCGCGGCGTTGGCTTCGAGCATCTCGTGCGCGATTCCCAAAACTTCGCGAACCGGGTCGCGGCGGCATTCGCCAATGACGGCGATGAGCGTCCACAGCTCATTTCCGTCGCCACGGACGGGGAAAGCTACGGTCACCACGAGCGCAACGGCGAACGCGGGCTGGCCTATTTGATGAAAATCGAAGCGCCGCGCCGCGAGTTCAACGTGACGAACTACGGTGAGTACTTGTCGCTGCATCCCCCGGTTTGGGAGGTGACGCTCAAATCCGGACCGAACGGCGAAGGCACGGCGTGGAGTTGCGCGCACGGCCTGGGTCGCTGGGCCCGCCATTGCGGCTGCCGCGGCGACGGTCCAGCGGATTGGACGCAGGAATGGCGTGCGCCGCTACGCCACGCCCTCGATGAGCTGCGCGACGAATTGAACAATTTGACCACCGAATTGGGCGAGCCCATCTTCCGGGACTGGCTCGAAGCGCGCAATCAATATATTGAAGTGATTTTAAACCGTACACCGGATCGGGTGGAAGCTTTCCTCGCGCAACAGCAGCGTAAGCCCTTGTCCCCGGAAGAGCGACTGGCCGCCATCAAGTTGATGGAAATGCAGCGCAATATGCAACTCATGTATACGAGTTGCGGCTGGTTTTTTACGGAGATTTCCGGTATCGAAACCGTGCAAGTGATCAAATACGCCGCACGCGCTATTCAACTTGCCGAAGCCTTGAGCCGTCGCCCGTTTGAAGGCCGTTTTTTGCAAAACTTGAAGCTCGCGCCCAGCAACATGCCGGAATACAAGGACGGCGAAGGTGTTTATCAAAAACTGGTCAAACCGGTTATCGTTTCTTTCGTGAACGTCGTGAACACTTACGCGATTCGCTCCTTGTTTCTGGAAACGCCGGCGCATGAGCAGTTGTATTTTTATTCTTTGCAGCGTGAAGATTTGGGGCAGGCGAAAACCGAGCAGACCAGCGTCCATACGGGCCTGGTGCAGGTGCATTCGAGCGTGACGGATGAAAAAAACGTTTACGGCTATGCCTTGGTGAAACGCAGCGCCGCGGACAACATGGAATGCCACGTGCGGCTGGTCACACCGCATTGGGAATACGCACGGCACCGCGACGATTTGTTCGCGCAATTGCCTGAGATTGAAAACGATCTCACCCCGTACCTGCAGAAACATTGGGGTGGCAAAGAACTCGGGTTGATGTCCATGTTTTTCGATGAGCGGCAGCAAGTCATTAAAATGATGCTGCAAGGCCGTCTCAAGCAAATCGGCGAAGGCTATCGCAAATTGTATGAGGAGAATAGCGGATTGATCCGCTCGTTGCGCGAATTGGGCGCGAAAATTCCAGAAGAGCTGCGCGTGCCCGCGCGTTACTCATTGAGCCGCGAATTGCGTACCGAGCTCGAACAGGTCAGTGCGGCCAGCGATTTCGACTCGTATCGCCGCTGTTTCGAGATTGTGCGTACCGCGGCCAAGCTCGGGCTCGAGCTGGAAACGCATTGGGCGAGCCAGTTTCTGCAAGGGCGGCTGGAGAAGAGCTGCGAAGAATTGTATCACGCCTTCAAGCCGGAAACCTGCCGCCTCGTGCTCATGTTGATCGAAGTTTCGCAACGCTTGAAGCTCGATCTCCGTTTGGACACGATTCAAAACCGGGTATTCGCGATTTTGCAGGAGCGGTTGCCGTCTCTGATCGAAGAGATCGTGGCCAGGCCCGAGGAGCGCGATCGTCATAACCTGGCCTCCGATTTTTTGCAGGCGGCGTATCACTTTGGTTTCAGCATCAAGGCGTACAAGGATCGCTTGCAAGTCGTGGAGCAAAAATTGTCGGAAGATCCCAACATTTGGCCGTGATTAAAAATGCCTTGGCATCTGCGTACCTTCAAGCGAGGGAGTATTGGAGCGATGGATGATTGCATTGATGTCATAAAATACTCCAACGCTCCAGAAATCCATCGATCCAGATGCCTCGGCCCCGTGGTTCATCAACAAGTGCCTCTGTCATGATGCTCACGCCCGAACTCAAGCGCTTGCGACATCATGCCAAGGAAGTTTTTTGGGCCGGGGTGGCAGCGGTCGATCCCGAGGCGGCTGTTGCGCGCGCGCTGCAGCGTGAGGGTGATTTTTTGCGTCTATCTGGAGAGATTTATGATCTGCGCGATTTCCGTAGCATACTAGTCCTGGGCGCAGGCAAAGCCGCCGTGCCCATGGCCCGCGCAATAGAAATGCGTTTGGGTGATCTGCTCAGCGGCGGTGCGGTCGTGACCAACGCCAATCGCGGCGTGGCTTTGCAGCGTATCAAAGTTTTGGAAGCGGGGCACCCCGTTCCCGACGAGCGTGGCGAGCTCGCGGCGCAGCAAATCTTTCAGCTTGCAGAATCCGCACGGGAAGATGATCTTATCATTTGTCTGATTTCCGGCGGCGGCTCGGCGTTGTTGCCTCTCCCGGCGGAGTCGTTGAGCCTCAAGGAAGAGCAACAAGTGACGAATTTGCTGCTCTCGCATGGGGTGGCCATTCACGAAATCAACACCGTGCGCAAGCACTTGTCGCGCATCAAGGGCGGGCAGCTCGCGCGTGCGGCGTATCCCGCCGCTCTGGTGACACTGATTCTCTCCGACGTTATCGGCGATCCGGTGGACATTATCGCCTCCGGTCCGACCGTGCCCGATCCTTCCACGTTTGCCGACGCCGAAAGGATTTTGGTGCTGTATGGCATTTGGCAGAAGCTGCCGTTGGCGGTCCAGAAACACATCAAAAACGGCTGCATGGGCCGCAATTCCGACACGCCCAAGCCGCGTGATCCGATTTTCGAGCGCAGCAATTACAGCATCATTGGCTGCAATGCCGATGCGCTGGCGGCGTGCGAGCGCCATGCACGGAGCTTAGGCTACCACACCATGGTTCTGGCCAATCGCGTGCAGGGCGAGGCCCGCGACCTCGGCCGTATGTTCGCCGCAATCATGCACAACGTGGTCAGCTCGGAGCAGCCGCTGCATACGCCGGCATGCATTTTGGCCGGCGGTGAATCGACCGTGACCGTGAGCAATCGCGGCGGCAAAGGCGGCCGCAATCAGGAGATGGCGCTGTCGGTGGCCATGGATATCGACGGTTTGCCCAATTGCGTTTTTCTATCCGCCGGCACCGACGGCATTGATGGCCCGACCGATGCCGCGGGCGCATTCGCCGACGGCAATTCCATTGCACGCGCGCGCGCGTTGGGCATTCGTTTTTTCAGCAGCTATTTGCGTGACAATGACAGCTATACGTTTTTTCAAAAACTCGGCGATCTGCTCATCACCGGTCCTACCGGGACGAATGTGATGGATTTGCAGATTATGCTGGTGGGGGAGTAGAAACGCGATACAACTGTTTGTTGTTAGCCAAGGTCCACGAAGTCAATGTAGTCGTGTTATGGGAATAAGGCTGCTGCCAAAGGCGATTCGTGAAAACTACGAAGCGCATGAATGGAAACATGCTTGTGCGATACTTCGCAATGATTTTTCTAAGGAGTGGAAAGACATTCTTGATCTTCTCGATCAATTCCAATTTTGTAAGAGCTGGATCACGGTTGGAGGCGGGGGAAAGTCGAAAGTTTCACAGACCATAGAAAATTTTCTTAAAGTCCGTGGCTGGGCCGAAAAAGAGTTTTTGACTTCTGTGAAAATAGACGAGCGTATCATGGATTCTCCTACTCATAAGGTAGATTGCTTCAAGAATAGAGTGGCTTTAGAAATCGAATGGAACAATAAAGACCCCTTCTTTGATCGAGATCTAAATAATTTTCGTCTCTTATTCGATTTACGCGCGATTAGCGTGGGCGTGATCATAACGAGAAGCGATCACCTACAGAAAATCTTCGATAGACTTGGACGTGGCGCTTCATACGGGGCATCAACAACGCACATGTCAAAGTTACTCCCGAAAATTGAAGGGGGCGGAGGTGGTGGTTGTCCAATTCTCGCGTTGGGTATATCGCAAAAACTATACTCAGAGGGGTGCTGATTCCATGAACAATCAGATTTCATCATTGACACCAGCTCAAGATTTTTTGGAGCATGTAAAGCGAAGAGACTATGGTACAATACTCGCTGACCCTCCTTGGCAATTCCAAAATCGTACAGGTAAAGTCGCCCCAGAACATAAGCGTCTTGCACGATATTCCACTCTGACGTTACAAGATATTAAAAGACTGCCTGTTGGAGTTGTCGCAGCAAATCAAAGTCATCTTTATTTATGGGTTCCCAACGCTTTATTGCGAGAGGGTCTTGATGTGATGAACGCATGGGGTTTCGAGTATAAAGCGAACATTATTTGGCACAAAATCCGCAAGGATGGCGAACCTGATGGCCGTGGCGTCGGTTTTTATTTCAGAAACACGACCGAAGTAGTACTTTTTGGCGTGCGTGGAAAGCTGAGAACGCTTGAACCCGGACGAACGCAAGTTAATATTATAAAAACTCGAAAACGCGAGCACTCCCGAAAGCCGGACGAGCTCTATGAAATCATTGAAACCTGCAGTCCTGGCCCTTTTCTTGAGTTGTTCGCACGCGGACACCGCCATGGATGGGATCAATGGGGTAATGAGGTTGAAAACTACACCATTTCATGGTCAACCTATTCCCATCACAGCCAGAATCCTTCAGCAGGGTTGACAATCTTAGCTAGAAAACCAAGACGCGCTCAACAAACATTGTTTTGAATGTGTTCCTCCTGCTTTTCTCATGGTTGAAGAATTGAAGGGAGAAGTTCTCTGCTTCTGCGTCGCACTAAAATCGTCGCAACCATCGGCCCAGCGAGCGAGGCGTTTGAGACGTTGCTGACATTGATCGACGCCGGCATGAACGTCGCCCGCTTGAATTTTTCGCACGGCGATTACGATAGCCATCAAAGGCACATCGAGTTGGTCCGCGCGGCTGCGGTCCATAAGGGGGTGCACGTGGCAATCATGCAGGATTTGTCCGGCCCCAAGATTCGCACCGGTCCGATGGCCGCACCCGCGCAATTAGTGAACGGCGGCACCCTGATTCTCACCAATCGGGAAGTGCCCGGCAACGAGCGGGAAGTGGGCGTTACCTATGGCAATTTGCCGCATGAGGTCGAAGTCGGCGACGCAATTTTGCTCGCGGACGGCGCAATTGAATTGCACGTGTTACGGCGGGATGCGAGAGACATACTCTGCCGCGTCATTCACGGCGGCATGCTGGATTCGCATAAAGGCATCAATCTGCCACGACGCTCGCTCAAGATCAACGGACTGACGGCGAAGGACAAAGAAGATCTCAAGTTCGGCCTGCAAGCCGGCGTTGATTGTGTCGCGATGTCCTTTGTGCGCCATGCCGGTGACGTCATTGTGCTGCGCGATTTCATGCGGCACTCCGGACGGGTTGCCCCAATTATCGCCAAGATTGAAAAACATGAAGCTCTTGCCGACAGTGACAACATCATTGCAGAATGTGACGGCTTGATGGTGGCGCGCGGCGATTTGGCGGTGGAAACATCTTTCGAGCGCGTGCCCCTGGTGCAAAAGGACTTGATCGAAAAGTGCAACCACGTCGGCAAGCCGGTGATTACGGCGACGCAAATGTTGAAGTCGATGGTCGATGCTCCGCGGCCGACGCGGGCCGAGGCTGCTGATGTCGCCAATGCGGTCTGGGACGGAACCGACGCGGTGATGCTTTCAGAAGAGACGGCGATAGGAAAATTTCCCGTGGACACCGTTCAAGTAATGGATCGCATCTTGCGCACCGCGGAATCGAGGCTGGTGCGCCGCGAGCATTTGCCTGCGGAAAAGTATCAAGGCAAAGTCACCATTCCGGCGGCGATCAGCCATGCGGTTTCGTCGGTCGCGCACGAATTGAAAGCGGCGGCGATCGTAACGCCGACACAAACCGGTGCCACCGCCCGCATGGTGGCGCGCTACCGCCCACATGTGCCGATCATCGCCGTGACGCCGATGCTGTCGACGGTGCGACAGTTGGCTTTGGTGTGGGGCGTGCATGCCGTGCTGATCGAGAGCGAGTATGAAAGCACGGATGAATTGTTGCGAAAGTGTAAACAAGTGTCCCTAGCCACGGGTATCGTGCAGCCGGGTGATCTCGTGGTGATCGCTGCCGGCCTGCCGCCAGGCGCGCCCAGCACGACGAACTTGGTGAAGGTAGAGGCAATCGAATGAGGATTATATCCTCTTGGGAGTGATTCATGAATAGGGAGAGAAGGATGTCTACAATCGTCGCAGTACACGGCCGCGAAATCCTGGATTCGCGCGGCAATCCCACGGTGGAGGTCGACGTGGTTTTGGAGAGCGGCAATCTCGGCCGTGCGGCTGTGCCCAGTGGCGCCTCCACCGGCGAGCATGAGGCCATCGAGTTACGGGATAAAGATGCCAAGCGTTTCATGGGCAAGGGGGTGCTACTGGCGGTGCAAAACATCAATGACGTCATCGCGCCAGAAATAGTCGGATTGGAATCAACGGAACAGTTGGCGGTCGACCGGGCTATGCTGGAGCTGGATGGCACGGAGAACAAGAGCAAACTGGGCGCCAATGCGATCCTGGGCGTGTCGCTGGCAGTGGCCAAGGCCGCGGCGCAAGATCGCGGTTTGCCGTTGTTCAAATACCTGGGCGGCGTGGCAGCTCATGCCGTGCCGGTCCCGATGATGAACATCATCAACGGTGGCGCGCACGCGGACAACAACGTCGATTTGCAGGAATTCATGGTCATGCCCGTGGGTGCGGCGAGTTTTGCCGAGGCGCTGCGCTGGGGCGCTGAAATTTTTCACGCTCTGAAGACCGTGCTCAAAAAAAAGGGCTACAATACCGCCGTCGGCGACGAGGGCGGCTTCGCGCCGGATTTGAAATCCAATGAAGAGGCGTTGACGGTGATTATGCTGGCGATCGAAGCCGCCGGCCGCAAGCCCGGTGATGAGATTTGCATCGCGCTCGATCCCGCTTCCAGCGAATTTTATAATCGCGAGAAGAAAGTCTATGAATTGAAATCGGAAAACCGTGCGTTCACTTCGTCCGAAATGATCGATTTCTACGAAAGTCTCGCGCAGAAATATCCCATTGTGTCCATTGAAGACGGCCTGGCTGAAGATGATTGGGAAGGCTGGAAGATGATGACCACACGCATGGGCAGAACCATGCAACTCGTGGGCGACGACTTGTTTGTCACCAATACCAAGCGTTTGCGGCGCGGCATTCAGGAAGGTGTGGGCAATTCGATCCTGGTGAAAGTGAATCAAATCGGCTCGTTGAGCGAGACCTTGGCGGCCATCGAAATGGCGCATCGCTCCGGCTATACAGCGGTGATTTCGCATCGCTCCGGTGAAACCGAGGACACCACCATCGCCGATATTGCAGTGGCGACCAACGCCGGACAAATTAAAACCGGCAGCGCTTCCCGCACAGATCGCATCTGCAAGTATAATCAGTTATTGCGGATCGAAGAAATGCTCGGTGAGCATGCCAGTTTTCCGGGACGCGCGATGGTGCGGCAGGCTGCTGGAAGCGCTGGTATGTAAGCAGAGCGCATGGCGCATAACATTTCGCGTTGTGCCAAACCCTGGGCGCCGAGCTCACGGCCTCCTCGCCGCGAGCAATTTGCTTTTTCTAAAAAAAGTCGTACATTCCAAGAATGGAATCCGTTTTTCTGCGAGCACGCCAAATATGAATTCGGAGAGAGCATGGCCTTCAAAGATCCCAAGTACGAGAAGCCGATTGAATTGCGTAAAACGCGGCGCCCGAAGCAACTGGCGGTGATCAATCAGAGCGGTTGCACGGGTTGTATGGTGTGCATAGATTTTTGTCCGGCAGACTGCATTCTGATCGTGCCGGGACCTGATCCCAAAGCGCCCACCGTGCATCGGCTGGTCGAAGTGGACCTGCCGCGTTGCATCGGTTGTACTTTGTGCGCCAAATATTGTCCGTGGGAAACGATCAGCATGCTGGATTTTGACGAAGGCTATCGCAAAGCGGAAGAATGGACCATGCATACGGTGCTCGGTGAAATCGTTGAACCCGTACCGCCTACGACCGGCGCCCCCAAACGCCGCGCGGCTCACGCCGAAGCTGAGTGAGGAAGATCGCGCCGATCTGCGCCACGGTGTGGCACTGTTCAATGCCGGCGAATTCTGGGAAGCGCACGAAGCGTGGGAGAAGATCTGGCAACGCCATGCCGAGCCGTGGCGTTATTTCATTCAAGGTCTTATCCAGGCGGCGGCGGCGCATCACCAGTGGCGGCGCGGCATCCGTCATGGAACGATCAAACACTTGAAAAATGCGCTTGCCAAACTGGAAACTGCGCCACCGGGACTTGCTGGTTTGGACCTTGGAAGATTTCTTGAGTACTTGCGCCGGCTGTTGAGCGGCTTCGAGGCCACCAGCCGGAGGGATTGGGCACAATTTGAAAAGGAGAAGTGCGAAGGCATTAACTGGCTCAATCCGAGTCAAATGGCGGGTATGCATTACGGAACCGAAATCTGATCCCACGCACTGTTCTCCTGCTCAAAAGTGCTGTTTTTTTGTAAGATCAGCTTATAGCTTGCCGGAATTTTTGCTTGACATTACTAACACTATTGTAGTATCTTGGCATGATTTGTGTAGTAATTTTGTCAGTTTGGATTCAATTATTTGCAATAAGTATGACGATTTCGACGCCTGACATTCTTTCTGACCGGGAACGGATGGTTTTAAATTCCGTGGTGGAGGATTTTATCCGGCACGCCGTGCCCGTAGGTTCGCGTATGACGGCGAAGAAATTTGGCATGTCAATAAGCCCGGCCACCATCAGGAATGTTATGGGCGATTTGGAAGAAAAAGGCTTGCTGACGCATCCCCACACTTCCGCCGGCCGCATGCCCACGGATAAGGGCTACCGGCTGTACGTCGATTCCTTGATGAACGTGGAAGAGCTTTCGGAGCAGGAAAAAAGCCACGTCTTGCATCAACTGGCGCGGGTCTCCCGTGAAGTCGATTCCATTTTGGACGCCGCCTCGCAAACGCTGGCGCGGATTTCGGAGCAGCTTGGCATCGTGCTCTCGCCGCGCTTTTATCAAGGGATTTTCGAAAAAATCGAGCTGGTGCCCATTGCAGAGAAAAAGGTTCTGATGGTCCTGTCGATTCAATCCGGCCTGGTGCAAACCATCATGATGAAAATGGAGGCCGAGGTGTCGCGCGAGGTGCTGGAACGAACCGCGGCAATCATCAACGAGCGCCTGCACGGCCTGAGCCTGATGGAAATCAAGCACACGCTGGACAGCCGCATTCGCGACCTCGGCGAGCACGTGGATCCAGAATTCGTGCGCTGGGTCGCGCGCAAGGCGGTGCCCATGATCGATCCAGTCGAGCCCCGCAGTCTGCACTTCGGCGGCGCCAACAACCTCATGCGCCAGCCTGAATTCAGCGACTATGACAAGCTTTCCAGTTTTCTGCGCTTGCTGGAAAGCAAGAATATCGTCATTCAATTGTTCGACCTGCAGGAGCACGCCAACGAGCTGACCATCGCCATTGGCGAAGAGAATCGTGAAGAGTTGATCAAATACTGCAGCCTGATTACCGCCTCCTATCACGTGGGTACCATCACCGGCACGTTGGGCGTGCTGGGGCCCACGCGCATGCGGTATGCAAAAGTAGTGGCGTTGGTGGATTTCATGGCGAAAGTGCTCACCCAAGTATTGGACGAAAACAACAGCACGCCCGTAACGATGAATTGAGGGTCGTTAAAACTGTTTTCATGTTTGTCACTAGAACTGTTAAAACACAAAGACTGCACTCGCATCTTCTACAATGACCAAAGAATTTCAGGATAACGTTCACGATCAGAAGCACGCCCGGCCTGCAAACGAGGACACAGGTGCAGTGCCGGAGGCAGGACAAGCCGCTCCCCTTCCGAAAGCGGAGGCGAGCATTCCCGAAAAGCCGGCATTTGCCGTGGACACGCCTGTCGGGGAAGCTGCCGCGCAAACGGGTCCAAATGGCAATACCATGCCCGAAAGCGAGCTCGAGGCAAACGGCGATGCTTGGCAGGATGAGGCCGGCGAGGGAGAGAATGCCCTGGCTGAAGACGACGGCGCAGCGACAACCCTCTCCTCCGAGACGCCGGAAAGTGTCGCCGATAAGCTAAAAAACAAGCTGCGGCGCAAAACGCTGAGTCCCGAGATCAAAAAGCTCAAAGCCGATCTCGAAAAAGTCACGAGCGATTATGAAGCATTGAAAGACAAGTATCTGCGCCTGGCTGCGGAATTCGACAACTATCGCAAGCGCATCGACCGGGATTTCAATAGTCGCGTGCAATCCGCCTTCGCCGAGCTGATTGTTGAGTTGCTGCCCGTGCTCGATGATTTGGAGCGGTCGACTCAGTCCAAATCCGAACAGCAGAACTATGAGTCACTGCTGGATGGTGTCAAGCTGATTCAACAGAAATTCGCCAAGGTGCTGGCCGATCGCGGCGTCGAGCCGGTGCAAGCGGTGGGCGCGGAGTTTGATCCGACCGTGCATGACGCGCTCACGGAAATGGCGGTCGAGGGCAAGCCGGGTGGCATCGTGCTGGAGGAGCATACGAGAGGCTTCATGTTTCGAGACAGGGTCTTGCGCCCTGCCCGAGTGATAGTGAGCAAATGAGCGGGATTGTTCCTGCAGTGACGATGAGGTGCCATGGCAAAGCGTGACTATTACGAAGTTCTGGGAGTTGCCCGCAACGCTTCCGAGGATGAGATCAAAAAAGCCTATCGCAAGTTGGCGATGCAGTATCATCCCGATCGTAATCCCGGCGATAAATCTGCTGAGGAACAATTCAAAGAAGCGGCCGAGGCATATGAAGTTTTGCGTGAGGCGGACAAGCGTGCGCGCTATGATCGTTACGGGCATGATGGCACGCGCGGCAGCTACAGCACTACGCAGGAATTCGAATTCGATCTCGCCGATGCGCTGCGCACGTTCATGTCGGAGGGCATCTTCGCGGATTTCTTCGGCGCTGGCCGCTCGGGTCGAGCCGCGGGTGGCCAACTGCGCGGCAGCGATTTGCAGATTCGCTTGAAGCTTACGCTTGAAGAAATCGCAACCGGCGTTAGCAAGAGAATCAAGATCAAGCATTACGTGCGTTGCAATACCTGCAGCGGATCCGGCGCACAGCCCGGCAGCGAGACCATACGTTGTCCGGCGTGCGGGGGCACCGGCGAACGAAGGCAGGTGTCGCGTTCGCTCTTCGGGCAATTTATCAACGTCACGGCCTGCCAGCAATGCAATGGCGAGGGCCGCATTGTGCGCGATCCCTGCCGCGACTGCAAAGGTGAAGGCCGCCGTGAAGAGGAGACCACGCTCACGCTCGAGATTCCGGCGGGTGTGGCTACGGGCAATTATCTCACCGTGCGCAGCGAAGGTCACGCCGGCCCCAAAGGCGGTCCGCCGGGCGACGTCATCGTGTTGATAGATGAAAAAGAACACGAGTTGTTTGAGCGCCACGGCGACGATATCCTGCTGGATTTACCCATCAGCATCGTACAGGCGGTGATGGGCGATCGGGTGGAAGTGCCGACCATCGAAGGCCAGGCCATACTGGAGATTGCGCCGGGCACGCAATCGGGGAAAATTTTGCGCATGCGCGGCAAGGGCATTTCACATTTGAACGGCTACGGCCGGGGCGATCAACTGGTGCGAATCGCCGTGTGGATCCCACATAAGCTCCCCTTGAAGGAGCGCGAATTGTTCCAGCAATTGGCGAAGTCGGATTCCGTCCGGCCGCCGGCGGATTGGAGAAACACCTCGAACCGAAGCCGCGAAAATTAGTTTTTTTGAAAAGCCGGGACAGGAAGGTGCATGGCGTTGTATCCCGCAGGAAAGTAAAGCGTGAGCCGTGAGGCGCAGATTTTTTCAACCCATGCGGGGCTACTTGACCGAAGGGGGCAGAGGGGATCATGTGGGGTTTTTCCAAACTCCAGCAGCGTGCGGTCTTGTTCCTGCTCGCGACTTTCGGAGCGGGTTGCGTCATTTTGATGTACCGCCGGCAGCAGCAGCCTCCGCCCGCGGCACCGGCTCTTGTGGCGCAGTTCGAGAGGTTTGTACGCAAGCCCGATAGCCACAAGGTGGAAGGCACGACGCCGGCACCGGCAGCAATCCCGCTGCGGCAAGAGCAGGCCACGACCAGACGCCTCAACATCAATCGCGCGAGCGCAGTCGAGTTGACGGCTCTGCCGGGGATCGGCCCGGTGATGGCGCAACGTATCGTCGACTATCGCGAACGGCATGGTAAATTCCGTCGCCTCGAGGATTTGAATCAAGTTCACGGCCTTGGCAAACGTAAGCTCGCGGCCTTGAAAGAACTGGTGGTGATAGAGTAAGGATTTTACTTGCGCCGTCTTCAGAGGGTGCTTTGTCATTGTCATGGCAAAGAATTTGTTGTATATTTTCAGCAAATCGATGGTTTTGCAGATAGAATAATTGTCACGGGCTTGCGGAAAAGCGCTTGTTTACAACGGCTTTTGATTTCCAGTGGGAAGAGGAAACATTCCTCGACATGCACGTGGAGGAAGCAATGGAAGAGCGCCGTGACCAAGTCGAAGAAGCAATTTGGCAAACCTCCGCATGGCGGCGGCGTAAAAGCTGCAGCGGCGAGACCCGTGACCTCATTTTTCCAAGAAGTTTAATTCGAAAAGCAGCATATGGCAAAAGAAGCCAATCGGGGAGTTATTGGGATCAGCATTCGCGACACGGCGCTGCGCATGACGGAGTTGCAGCCGGGGAGCGACGAAGCAAAAATTACCAAGTTGTCGCAAGGCAAAGTCAAGTCCCCCTTTCAGTTCTCCGTGTTCAAGGATGAAGCGTTGACCCACAAGCTTGCTGAAGACATCAATCGATTGTACGAGATTTCGAGTTTTCAAGCGCAGCAAGCAACGTTCACACTCGACTCCAACATGGTGTCGATCAAAAAGGTGCCGATCGATACCAGCCTCAAAGGCCAGCGCCTCCAGGATCACGTGCATTGGGAAATCGAGCAATGCTTCATCAATCCTCGCGACGAATATATCATCGATTTTGAGCACGTTCCTTCCACCCCCGACCAGGAATACGCGGAAGCCATTATCGTCGCCGTACGTCGTGCGGTCGTGAATTTTTTGAAAAAAGTTTTTCGCGAAACCGACCTGCGCCTGGCCGCCATCGACGTGGACGTGTTCGCCGCGCATCGGGTGCTGCAAGCGAATTACGAAACCGTCCGGGACGTCTATACCGCCATGGTCGACCTGCGCAAGGACAATCTGCAATTCGCCATCGTCAAAGACAGAACTTTTTTGTTGGCACAAGAAGTGGATTATCCACTGGAAGAGCAGGCCACGCCGCCGAATGCTGACGAAATGTTTTTGCCGCGTTTGCTGTCGAAGGAGTTGCGCCGCATCATTTTGGATCACAAATTGGGCAAGGGGGTGGAAGAAATGCACGCGGTGTACCTGCATGGCGACAATATTTCCGATCAGATCGTGCATGCCTTGCAGGAGACGCACAAGATAAGAATCGAGCGCGTCAATCCGTTTCGCAGAATCAAAATGGAAGATCAAGCCGCGGACCCTTTGTCGCAAACGCATCCGGAAGCATTTACCGTTTGCATCGGTGCCGCGTTGAAAAGCTTTGCTTAAGGACTTAACATTCATCGAGTGGAGGCCGGCAATGGTCGACATTAACCTCATGGGTGAGGACGAAAACAGCGAGGATCGCCAGCGAGAACCCAGTTTTGCCAAAACGGTGAGCCTCGATGACACGCTTTTGAAAGACGATCCCCCTGCATTCAAAGAAACAGGTGCGAAACCCTTTCAAAAGCAACCGCCTGCGCCCAAATTCGCGCGTAAACCCTCGGAGTTGTACGGCGACAGCTCCTCGCGCACCAAGGCGTATCTCATCGTTTTAGGCTTGATTCTCGCCGCGCTCACGGCAGTGTTTTTTCTGATTCCACGCGGGCCCAAGAAACCCCCGATCATCGTGCAAAAGGATGAGCCGGCAGTTCTCCAGCCGGAACCGACCGAGACACCCGAAGAGTCGCTTTCCGTGCCCTCTGGAACGGAGCAACCGTTCGCGACCGGCGAGGAAACGACGAGCGGCGCCGAGACCACCACGCCGGGGCAATCCTCTGTTGAGCAGCCGAGCACGCAACCCGGCATGGCCGCGAATCAGCCTCCGATGACGACCGCGACGCCGCCCTCCAGCGCGGCCGCAATGTCGCCACTGGAGCGGGACTTGATTTCCTCGACGTGGTTGAGCACGCAAACCGTGAATGCGTTGACAAATTCGTTCTCGGCGGCAAACGGCTTCACACTGATCACGTATTACGGCAACAACAGCTTTTTGGTGGAATTTCTCTCGCCCTCCGCGGCGTCCACGAGTGAGCTCAGCGGCGCCATTCAACGTAATGTTTCACCGATGCAATTGAAGCCGGTTTCAGAATCGAGCGTTGCTACGGAAGGCGGTATGCGCAGCACGGTTGTACTCTCGGGAAAGATGGATTCCCAGGCTGGAATGGCCGGCTTGCGCGGCGCGTTGAACCGCATGGGCGCCAATCAATTTGCAGAATGGATCAAACAGCAAGGGCAGACCAGCGGGCTGGCATTGAAACGCTTCAGCGTCGGCGAAAGCACGAGCGGCGACAACCTCGGCCGCATCCCGATGCAAGTGCAATTCTCCGGCAGCAGAGCGAACGTCTTGTCGTTCCTCAACACGCTCGGCAGCAGCAATTTCAGCGTATCGGTTTCGAAAATCATCGTCAGCCCGTCCGACCGCCGCACGCTGAGTCCTGACGCGCTGGATCTGGTCATGCATCTCGGCTACGTCGAGATGTGACAAAATGCGCGTCATTGCCGGAACGCGTAAGGGGCACGTGTTGCTCACGCCGGCCGGTCGTGAAGTTCGCCCGACCAGCGACCGTGCGCGCACGATGATCTTCGACATTCTCGGCGATTTCGTCACAGGCGCACGGGTGTTGGACGTTTTTGCGGGTGCAGGCACCTTGGGCATCGAGGCACTCAGTCGCGGAGCCGAGTGGGTTGACTTCATAGACAAAAGCCAGGAAAGCCTCGCCGCCATTCAAACGAATTTAAGCAGGACGCATCTTGAGCATCACGGTCGAGTGATACTCGAAGATGCGTTTTTGTTTTTGGCGCGCCCGCGCACCGCCTCGGAGGCTTATAAGTTGATCTTGGCTGACCCGCCTTACGGATTTGCAAAATACGAAGCCTTGTTGCAGTTTCTGCAGTCGCATGAAGTTTTGGCTGACGGCGGTTTGGTCATGCTGGAAACCTCGGCACGCCTGCCGGCTCCGCACCCGGAGCGGCTCGAGTTAAGCCGGGAGCGCCTGATGGGTGAAACCGTTGCACGCTTTTATCGAAGGAAATCGTGATGCGGCTGGCGATTTATCCTGGAACTTTCGATCCGATCACCAACGGCCACCTCGACATCGTAGAGCGTGCCGCCCAGCTTTTTGATCGCATCACGGTCGCCGTGGCCACCAATTCTGCCAAGACGCCGCTCTTTTCTACCGCCGAGCGGGTGGAGCTGATTCGCCAGGTGGTCGCACCGTTTGAGAACGTCGGCGTCGAGAGCTTCAGTGGCCTGCTCGTGGAATATGCCGCCGCACGTGGGGCGCAGGCGTTGGTGCGCGGCTTGCGCGCCATCTCAGATTTTGAGTATGAATTTCAAATGGCGCTGGTCAATCGCAAGCTCTCGAACGGCATCGCCACGGTTTTTTTGATGTCGCATGAAAGATACACGTACTTGAATTCGAGCATCGTCAAAGAAGTCGCCCGCTTTGGCGGCGCTGTAGACAGTTTCGTGCCACCGCTAGTGAACGAACGGTTGCAGCAAAAATTTGGGAACCCTTGAAATGCAAGAGCTTTTCAACACGGAGACACGGAGCGCACAGAGGGTCACAGCGTGAGTCTTATTCCGCCGAGCTCTTGGAGATTCTCCGTGAAACTCGGTGTGCTTTGTGTCTCTGTGTTGAAAAAGGCGTTAATAGATGTAAAAAATTTTCAGAATTTTATTCCATGTTTGAATAGGTAATCCGCCTATACCAGTTTTCAGTCGAGCTGAAAACCGAAGCCGCCGCGGCGTAGCCGCTTCTTCTTCGACAGGATTAACAAGATTAACAGGATTGCTCTTCATCCTGTTAATCTTGTTAATCCTGTCAAAGAAACTTTCAGATTTTATTCTATGTTTGTTTCTATAAGCGCTCTACCGTCGTTTATGATCTCCATTTCGTGATGCATTTTATTGCCTCTCTCCGCCGCCGCGCGCAGGAGCGATTGCGCCGCGTGGTATTTCCCGAAGCGACTGAGCCGCGGGTATTGGAAGCCGTGAAGATTCTGATCGCCGAACGCCTCGCGTTTCCGATTTTAGTCGGCGCTCATGATGAAGTGACGGCCGCGCTTACGGAGCATCAACTTTTGCCGCAACAAGTGGAGATTGTCGACCCCCGGCAAGCGGTAGAAGCGGAAGACTGGATTACACAATACGGCAAGGAGGCGGACAACGCGCTGGCGCCACCTGCCGGCCCGTCAAGGTTGCTGCATGAGCCGTTGTCCTTTGCCGCCGCCTCGGTTAAATTTGGCATGGCACACGGCTTGATCGCGGGTTCGGTCTATGCCACCGCCGACGTTTTGCGCGCGGGTTTGAAGCTCATCGGACTGGCCCCGGGGAACGATTTGGTCTCCAGCACGTTTGAGATGGTGCATCCGACGACGGGCCAGGTTTTCACCTATGCCGATTGCGCGGTGGTGCCCGAGCCCACGCCGCCGCAGCTTGCGCAAATCGCGCTGGCCTCGGCAAAGATGCACAGACTTTTGACCGGAGAAACTCCCATCGTGGCAATGCTGTCCTTTTCGACCAAAGGGAGCGCGCGTCACGCCCGTGTGGACAAAGTGCGCGAAGCAACGGAATTGGCTCGGGCCATGGCTCCGGACCTGAGCCTGGACGGCGAGCTGCAAATCGATAGCGCGATTGTTCCGGAAGTCGCTAAACGCAAGGCGCCGCACAGCCCGGTGCAAGGCGATGCCAACGTGTTCATTTTTCCGGATCTGGATGCGGGCAACATCGCATACAAACTGACGCAGCGCCTCGCGGGCTACCACGCCATCGGACCGATCTTGCAAGGCTTCGCCCGTCCCATAAACGATCTCTCCCGCGGGTGCTCGGCGGAGGATATTGTGAATGTGGCGTGTATTTGTTCCATTTTGTCCTAGGTTTGGAATATGCGCGCCTAGCTTTTTAAACTCAGAATAAAAATATGAATGACCGGTATCAGCTGTAAAGTCAAAATTATTGTAGTCAAAATGATTAAAGACGCTTACATGATTTTGACTCAAATCATTTTGACTGATAGTTTTTGGTTTTCGTGCATTTCAACCGGTTATTCGCATTAAAATTCTGAAAGTTCTTGTAGCCAACGGACGGATATTGAGATTTTTCTTCGCATCGCCAAGTTTTCGAATTATAAGGAATACGCATGCAATTGCAAGAATCCGAGTTTGCGAAACGTATACAACCTTCGGAAACACTGGCGGTCGCCGCGCTGGTTGCTGAGATGCGCAAACAAGGCAAAACCGTCATTGACTTGGGCGCGGGCGAGCCGGATTTTGACACGCCCGCTCACGTCAAAGCTGCTGGTATTGCCGCCATTCAACAAGGCAAGACCAAATACACGCCCAACGTCGGCACCCTGGCGCTGCGTGAGGCGATTTGTCAGAAAATTCAGCTAGACAGCGGCGCGCGATACGAGCCCAGGCAAATCGTGGTGTCCAACGGCGCAAAACAATCCATTCACAATGCCTTGCTGGCGTTGTGCAATCCTGGTGACGAGGTGGTCATGCCTTCACCTTATTGGGTGAGCTATCCCGAGCAGGTCAGGATGGCGGGCGCAACCCCGAGATTTGTGCCGGCCGCCGAATCCAGGGATTTCAAGATCACTGGCGGCCAGTTGGCACAGGCGTTCACGCCCAAAACAAAGATGGTGATTTTGAACAATCCTAGCAATCCGACGGGTGCGGTTTACTCAACTTTGGAATTGCAGGAATTGGTTGAAACCCTTTTGTCCCATGAAGTATTCGTGTTATCGGATGAAATCTATTTAAAGCTGGTCTACGATGGGCTTGCCACCACGAGCATGGCCTCCTTTTCTGCTCTACAAGATCGCTTGCTGCTCGTCAATGGTTTTTCAAAAGCCTATGCCATGACCGGTTGGCGCTTGGGCTACCTCGCCGCGCCGCCGCCGGTGGCGCAAGCGGTGGCGAAAATTCAAAGCCACACCACTTCGAATCCGTGCTCAATTTCGCAAGAAGCCGGGCTGGCCGCGATTCTGGGAGACGAAGCCGACCTGCTGAAGATGCATGCGCAATTCGAGCGGCGGCGGAATTTTGTTTGTGAAGCGCTGGGCAAGATGCCGGGCGTATCCGTGCGAAAACCCGGCGGCGCGTTCTATGTACTCTTCAATGTATCTCAAATACTGGGCAAAACTTGGATCTCAAAAACGATCGATTCGCCGTCCACGTTGTGTAGCCTGCTCATCGCGCACGCCGGCGTGGCCCTCGTGAGCGGAGAGGCATTTGGCGCGCCTCAGCACTTGCGCCTGTCCTATGCCACGGCCATGGAGAATCTGCAAGAGGCAATGCCGCGGCTACACCGCGCCTTTGCCGAGATTTTACAGGAATGAGGTGCGCGTTGTCTATGATCAGTTGAACGGTTAAAAAAAAGCAACACCTCCCACGCAGAGATCTCGTAAAGAAGAACCCTGCTTAAGCTTTGCATCTCTTCATCTTTGCGTGAGATTATCTTGCTGGTAGCGTTTTATCCAAGTTTGCATCTTTGTCATGGAGTAACTTTATGCCAACCTACGACTACGATTGCGATTCCTGCGGCCATAATTTCGAATTGTTTCAAAGCATTTCCGAGCCTCCGGCGGAAAAATGCCCAACCTGCGGCGGCACCGTGCGGCGGCGGATTCATGGCGGGGTAGGCCTCATTTTCAAAGGCACGGGTTTTTATTTGACCGACTATAAAAAGGCTGCGAATGCCTCAGCCGACGGCAAATCTGAAACCGGTGAAAAAAAATCTGCCGGCGACGAGAAAGCCAAATCCGAGGAGGCAAAGCCCTCAAACGATAAAGCCTCGGATAAAAGCCCGGGTGAGGGGACGAAGAATTCGTCGAAAAAATGACGGTTGAATCATCGTAAAAAGGCAAAACCTCTATAGGACAAAATAATTGACGACAAAATGAGGCAAATTCATTTTGTCGTCAATTATTTTGTCTTTTTTGTGTTCGGTATGGAGGCGGATCTGGAGAGGAGCATGCAGAACTTAGGACTCAATGGCGACGTGCAAGCCGGCGGGCATCGTTTTCACGTGCAAACGACCTATTCCGCTGGCAATGAAAAAATCATCTCGCACGTTTTTGAGCAGGGCCAGGTCATCGACCGGCATGAACTGTTCTGCCCCGGCGAGTCCAACCCTCAGATTCTTTCCTCCAAGTTGCACGCGCTCCATCTCGAGACCATGGCGGATCTGAATCTGTTGTTTCACATCGCTGAGAAAGTTCGGCGCAGCAAACATCCGCCCTCCTACCTGCGTTTGGGTGCCGTTTTTCTGGAAAAAAACCTGACGGGCGAAGCGCTGGCGGTGCTCCAGCAAGCGATCGAGCTGGCACCGGAGATGCCGGAGGCCTATCGCGGTTTAGGCCACGCCTTCTTGCGCCAGGCAGATTTGGGGCGCGCCGAGGAAATGTTCAGGCGCGGCCTGGAATTGGCGCCGGAATTTGCAGATTTGCACCACGATCTCGGGCTCGCCTTGCTCGAACAGGACCGGCTGCTTGAAGCGCTACCCTGCTTCGAAGCGGCGTTGCACGTCAACCCCGGATTTGCGCAAGCCCACTTGCTGCTCGCGTTGGCATTGCTGTTGACTTTGCAAGGGCCGCAACCACTGCAGGATCATTTGCCTCCCCCCTCGATCCGCCTCAAGCGCGCGCAGGATCATTTGAATACTCTGGTGCAAGCCATGGCGCCGCAAAAACTCGCCGCCCGCAAAGGCGTTATGGCTAAGATCACCTCCGCCGAAACGGCGCTGGCAAGAAAGGATCACGCCGAAGCCATTGCCGTCCTGCAAACCGTGCGCGAAGGGCTGCTGGCCGAGCCCGAACGGGTCTTCGAAAACGAGTTTTATTTGAAATTCATGTTCGGCGGCAAGAGCCGAGATGACGCTTTCATTCAACGCTATATGGAAATTTTGCGTGCGGCGACCCAGGATTTTCCCGAATATGCCGACTTGCACAATCATCTTGGTCTGGCGTACGTGATTCAGTCCCGCAATCTGTTCCAGCATGCCATCGAGGAGTTCCGGCTGGCCTTGAAAATCAACCCCGAATACCAGCACGCGGAAAGGAATTTGAAGCTCTCGGAGAACGATAGCAAGAGTTTTGTGTATTTGTTGCGGGCGATGTTGAGGTAGAAACGAAGGGTAGAATGGGGAAGGGCGAGGGGTGAACGGTGAACGGGTGAGAGGAGGAGAATGAGAACATACAGGCGTCGATTGACGATTGAGAATGGCCATGAGCGCATCAGGTGTTTTTGCGCATTCTTTTCCCTGCGAATTCAATTACTCCATTTCCCCCTCGCATGACAAATTTCGCCTCACCTTCAAAATCAGCGGGAAATCGTCCGAAGCACCAGCGAGGACTTTGCTCATTTTTGGACAGAATCTCGCATTGATTCGGCATTTGCCCCATCTACTCCACGCAACGATTCAAGATTAAGGCGCGCTTTGTTTTTATTTACAGGCATTTAGAACAGAAGGGACGCGCTAAGTCCTTATTGGCGTGAACTTTGCATAAAATGGTTGCGAAATCGCAATTATATTGAACTAAGCATCATTTTTATGTTTCATTTTAGAACATCGTCACATGGACGAGACAGGAGCTAAAACGATGAGACGCCAGGGATACTTAGGGCTGTCGCTCGTGTTGATGCTCGCCACGTTTGCCTCTTCCTTCGCTGTGAAAGGGCAAGAGCGGCAGAGCACCCGCCAGAATCAAGCCTCACCCTCCTCACCGGAGTTTAGTATGAGGGCATTGCGTGCGGAGCCGGGTAAACCGTCCCTCTATGAAGTGCGCTTTATGACGGCAGACACTCTTCAGGCGCAAGCCGACCTTGTTTTCGAATTTCCTGCTGCGTTGGATTTGAGCTTGCTGGAAGTGGCCAGCTCGACAACGATCGACGGCGGCTTCAAAATCACTCGCGAGCGCAATGTCGTACACGTGCATCGCACCGGTTTGGGCGCCATCATTCCGCCGGGCCGGCCGGTCGAGCTGAAGCTGGGATTGATTACCAGTCCGGCGACGCTGCCGGGCAATCTCACCGTCGGCTTCACTCAGATGGGCGCGCCCGGAAAGGCCGCCGCCAGCAAGCAGAGCTATCCGATTCAATTCGTGCCGAAAACGAATCAATAACGCCACCCCTTCATTAATTAATAGAGTAATAGAGTCATGATGACGCAACGTCCAAGGAAAACTTTGCGCTGGGCTTGCTGGGCCGTGATGATGGCGGCCGCGCCGGGCATGGGACAGGGGCTTCTCACGCGAGTAAAGGTCGCGCCATCGGATTCGACCGCGGGCGCGGGCGCGATTTATACCATCAGTTTTCGCACCAGCCTTTCCGGTGCCGGCATTCCCAGTGACGGCAAGATTCGCCTGCGGTTTCCGGCGAGCTTTGTGGATTCCACGGCAATTGCGCCGTTCAACGTGGACGGCTTGAATAGCGGCTATTTGCCGGTGCAGAATACGAATCACGTGCTGACGCTCACGCGCGACAATGCCGCCGGCAGCACGGCTCTGGCGGCGGGTGATTCGGCGCAAATCAAACTGGCCATCATCTCTAATCCCACAACGGCGGACACGTTCCGCCTTTTTATTGAAACGCTCACCGCCGCGGACGTGCTCATCGACTCGGCGAATTCGCCGGTGTTCAGAATCATTCACGGGCCGTTGGATCATTTTAGCATCAACAATATTACCACCCCTCCGACCGCCGGCGTGAACTTCAATCTGGTGATGTCCGCGCGCGACTTTTATGGAAACGTGGTGAAATCATTCACGGGAACAGTGTCATTCACCGCCAATCAGGGTGCAATCATTCCGGCTACCAGCAGCGCTTTCGTCCAAGGCGCACTTACGCAAGCCGTGCGCACCAATTTGGCCGGCGAGGGCCGGGTGATCACGGCAACCGCGGGAACCGGGCGGTTTGGCAACACCAACGCGTTTACGGTGAACTCGAATGCGTTGCATCATTTTGCGGTCTCGAACATCGCTACGCCGCAGACCGCCGGCATTGGGTTTCCAGTCACCTTCACAGCCCAGGACAGCTTGAATAATACAGTGACCGGTTTCAACGGCACGGCGACGATTGGTGCCACGCTGGGCACGGTGACGCCCGCCACCAGCGGTGTGTTTACCGGCGGTGTGCGTGCGGAGACCGTGACTTTTACACAGCCGGCCACCGGCACGAGGATCACGGTCGCCAACTCAGGAAAGACGGGGCAGTCGAATGCCTTCAACGTCAATGCCGGTGCGCTGGATCATTTCGTGATCGCCGCGATCGGCAATCAAACGGCCGGGCAGAATTTCAGCGTGACGTTGACGGCGCAGGATGCCAACAACAACAATATCGCGCATTCCGGCACGGTCACTTTGAGCGACAACACCAACACCTTGGCGGCCCCGCCCTTGGTATTCAGCAATCAGGCGGCAGTGACCATTAACAGCGCGCAGATCACCAAAGCACAAAGCAACGTTGTGATCTTTGCCAGCGGCAGCGGGAAAACTGCTCAAAGCGCGGCCTTTACGGTAACACACGCTGCCTTGGCCAGGTTCAGAGTGACGAATACAAGTGACGCCAATGTCGGCGCGCAGACCGCCGGCACACCCTTCGCGGTTCGCATTGTGGCGCAGGATGCGTTCGATAACACCGTCGCGAGCTACAGCCAAACCGTCGCGCTCACGGATTTGACCGGCATCAACGTCACCAGCGCGGCTTTGGTGAATGGCGTGCTGGCCTCGCAAAACGTGACCGTGAATCAAACGCGCAACGACAATCAGCTCACCGCCACCGGCGGCTCGCCCTCCCGCACCGGTGTTTCGAATTTGTTCAACGTCAATCCCGGTGCGCTGAATAGTTTCACCATTGACACGATTTCGGATCAAGCCACAGGCGAGCCCTTCGGCATCACCATACGCGCGCGCGACGCGCAGAACAACGTCAAAACCGATTTCACCGGGACGGTGACGATTTCGGATTTGACCGCGACCATCTCCCCCGCCACCAGCGGCGCATTTATTGGAGGCGTGCGCACGGAAAGCGTGACCATCACGCAACCGCGCGCGGCGAATACCATCAGCGTGAGCGGCGGCTCACCGGGTCGAACGGGCCTCTCGAATGCATTCAATGTTCAAGCGCAAACCGTGGATCATTTTGAGATCAGCGCCATCGGCAATCAAACGGCGGGTACGCCCTTCAACGTGACGATTACGGCGAAGGATGCCAGCAACAACACTGTCACGACTTTCACCGGCACGGTGTCTCTATCCGACTTGAGCAACTCGATTCAGCCGACCACCAGCAATAATTTCGCCGCCGGCGTCCTGACGCAGAGTGTCTCCATCACCAAGAGTTTCACGAGCAATCGCCTCACCGTCACTGGACTGGGCAAGACCAATCAATCGAATGCTTTCAATGTCACGCCTGCGGCGCTGAGCAAATTTGGCATCTCCAGCGTGGCGGGTCAAACTGCCGGTCAAAGCTTCCCGATCACGATCACGGCACAAGATCAATTTGACAATACCGTCACCGGTTTCGCCGGGTCCGTTACGATTTCCCTGAATACGGGAACGATCACCCCTTCGACCAGCGGTACTTTCAGCGCTGGCGTGAGAACGGTGAGCGTCACCATTCCGGCGGCGGGCAACAATCGTATCATTAATGTGACGGATGGCGCGAGCCACACCGGCGCTTCCAACAGCTTCAACGTCAGCGCCTCCGGACTCGATCGCTTCGTATTCAGCACCATCCCCACGCAACAGGCGGGCACGAATTTCAGCTTTACCATCACGGCGAAGGACGCGAGCGGCAACGACGTCAGCTTCAATGGTCAGGTTTCATTGATTGATGCCACGAACACGTTGACGCCGGTGAGCGTGACGATGAACGGCACGACGGTGACGGTCAACAACGCGCGCCTCACTAAGAAGCAGGACGGAGTGTTTATTACCGCCTCCGGCGGAGGCAGAAGCGGGCAATCCAATCAATTTAACGTCGTTGCCGGATCATTACAGCGGGTGAAAGTCGTGGAAGGCAGCAGCGGCGATTCGCCGGCGGAGCTGACCACCAAGACACTGACAGCGGATCAAACCATGACAGTGCACGCCGCGGGGTATGACGCTTTTGGTAACTACGTCGGCGATCAAAACGTGGATTGGCAGATTCAGCAGATCACCGCCAATATCGGCAGTTTCGATCCCACAGGCAGTGTCTCCTCGACAACGTTCTATGCGAACACCGCCGGCACGGGCAGAATCGTTGCCAACCACACCTCGGCGACTGACGACAGTTCGGGCGTGATCACGGTCACCACGGGTGCGCCCAGGTACGTGAAGATTTTGAGCGGTATCTCCGAGCATACCGGAGAGGTCAATAATCTGAATTTGGGCACGGGCCAGTTTCAAGACATGCATGCCTCGAGCTTTGATGACGACGACAACTATATACAGGACGTCCCGGTCACTTGGATCGTCAGCGGCAACATCGGCTCGCTGTCACAAAACAGCGGTATCTCGACGCGCTTCACGGCCAGCACCGCCGGCAGCGGCGCGATCACCGCTGATCATGCGACTTTGATAGACGATGCTACGGGCACAATCACGATCACCAGCGGCACGCTGGCGCGGGTGCGCATCGTCGAAGGCAGCAGCGGCGACGGCCTGCGTTTCACCGGCGGAAATCTGACCACGGATGATCAGCTCACCCTGCATGCGGCCGGTTATGACGCCTCGAACAACTACCTGGGTGACTTCACCGTGACCTGGATCGTGCGCAACGGTGTGGGCGTGGTCTCTCCCACCGTCAATGCCTCAACCGTTTTCGACCCCCAGGTGCCGGGCCCCACGGGCGGTCGCATCGTGGCGAATCACGCTACGGCGCTGGATGACAGCACCAACCAGTTCACGGTTGCCGTGGGTGCGCCGTTCAGAGTGAAAGTTTTGACCGGCGTATCCGGCAATACCAATGAGGTTCAGAACGTGAACCTGGTCACCGGCGATCCGTTTGACGTGCATGCCAGCAGTTTCGACCGCGATAACAATCGTACCGGCGACGTGAGTGTCACGTGGGGACAAAGTGCTCAGATAGGCACGCTCAATCCCCTTTTCGGCGCGAGCACGAGATTTACCGCCACCACTGCCGGCTCGGGAGTGATTACCGCGGACCACGCCACGCTGGAAGATGATGCCACCGGTACCATTACGGTGCAAAGCGGCAACCTGAGCTATGTCAAAGTCGTGCTCGGCCCCAGCGGCCCGGGCACTGAGCTCGGCAATCTGTCGCGCACCACCGACGACGTGGTCACGGTACACGCAGCCGGATATGACGCACAGAACAATTATCTCGGTGATCAAGTCGTGGATTGGAGCCTGACGGGCACAACCATTGGCGCGTTCAGCCCTCTGAACGGGCCTTCGACCACGTTGACCCTCACGCGGCCGGGCACGGCGCGAATCGTGGCGAATCACCTCGCGGCGACCGACGACGCCAGCGGCGACATCACGGTTACGGTGGGTAATTTGCATCACATCAAGATTCTTGCCGGTGATGCCGGCGGCAGTCAATTGGAAGTTGAAGACTTGTCGCTGACCGCCGATGAAACCTTTGCCGTTCATGCTGCGGGCTATGATGCGGACAATAATTACAAAGACGATTACGTGGTCGATTGGAGCATTACGGGCGCGCCGATTGGAGTTTTATCACCTTTAAATGGCAAGAGCACGACCTTCAGCGCGAACAAAACAGGCGTGGGTCAGATTCGCGCCGTGCATGCCACGGCCGGCAATGACGTTACCGGCAGCATTACGGTCACGCCGGGCGCGCTGGCGGCTATAAAGGTCATTGAAGGCCAGAGCGGCTTTGGCAATCCCCTGGGCACAAAGACGATCCGCACCGATCAAGAGCTCATTTTGCACGCGGGCGGTTTTGACGCGGACGACAACTACATTCGCGATGAATCCGTGACCTGGAGCAGCGCAGGCACCTTGGCGCCGGTGGTGAATGCCACGGGCCCAAGCGTGAGCTTCCAGCCAACGGTGGCGCCGGCCACAGGCACTATTCGCGCGACCCATGCAAGCGCCGGGTTCGACGACACCGGCACGATCACGGTCAACGTCGGTCCGTTGCATCACGTTGCGGTGCTTTCGGGTCCGGTCGGCAATACTTCACCACAAAACGCGGTTACGCTGTTTGCCGGCAATACGCTGCCGGTGCATGCGGGCGGGTTCGACGCGAAGAACAATTACGTTGCGGATGAAGTGGTTAATTGGACCGTCGATGGCAATATCGGCAACCTTAGCGCCACGAGCGGCATTTCCACTATCTTTACGGCCGTGCGCACGGGCCTTGGCTCCATACGTGCGGATCACTCCAACGCTTCAGTGTTGGACGCCAATGGCGGGGCGATTACCGTTGCCACCGGCGCAGTGGCGAGAATCGAATTGCGCACCGCGCCTAACAATGGCGGGGTGACTTTTGGTGCGCTGACCATGACCACGGATCAGGATACCACTATCTCTGCCGCGGGCTACGACGCTGGTAATAATTATCTCGGTGATTTTAGTGTCACGTGGTCGAGCACCGGCAGCTTGGCGCCAGCGGCGAGCAATGCTACCGGCTCATCTTTTATTTTTTCTCCCACTGCTGGTGCGGCGAACAATTCGGTGAATGGCACGATCGTCGGAACCTATCAAGGCGGGATTTCAGACGCCACCGGAACCATCACGGTTCTGCCTGGAGCTCCAAACGGCACGGTGGCTTTGACCGCCACCCCGAGCGGCTTGCCGGCGGACGGCGCGAGTTTGGCAACGATCATCAGTTCCGTGACCAGGGACGCTGAAGGCAACAACGTCGGTCCGAATCGCCGCTTTAGTGTGGCAGTACAGCCTCCGACTCATGGCGAGATTACAGACGCGGACGTCGATCCAGCCACCCCTGGGAAACAGATTCAAACCAATGCACAAAGCCAGTTGAGTTTCACCTTTCGCGCGGGTACGACCGGTGGGGTCGCGACGGTCAATGTCAATAGCGGTCTCGCCGCCAATGGCAGCGTGAACATCAATCTGGGAAGCTTGAATATTGTTCAAGTTTCGGCCGCACCTTCCATGGTGACGCGAGGCCAGACTGGCGTCAGCGTGACCATGACTGTGCAAAACCTGGGCACAGTACCCATTCAGAATCTCGCCGGCGGATTGACGTTTACCAGCACGCAGGATCGCACAACGGATTACACCGTGACGCCCGTGGCGAGCAATCCCACCAGCGTGGCCGGAAATTCGTCGGTGAATTTGAGCTTTAATGTTACAGTTTCCAACAACGCGGCGCTGGAGAACATTCAGATCGACGGCAACGTGAATGGCACGGTCAATGGCACACCGGTGAGCAAAAGCGGTGCAAATCTGAAAGACAACTGGCAGGTGTTGCGGCCGGCGCAGCTTGTGGTTCAAACTGTGAGCACCTCGGTCGATACCGTCGCAGTTGGCCAAAACAATCTCGTCGTCACCGTACGAGTGGCGAATAATCCCAACGTGACGAATTCAGCCACGGCCGTGATCGACAGCGTGCGTCTCCGCTTCCGCCAGGGCGCGGCAAACAGATCGAATGAATACGCGATGACGCCCAACGGCAACAATCCCACCAATATTTCCGGTAACGGCACTGCGGATTTCAGCTTCGTGGTCAACGTGGCCGTGGGTGCAACTCTCGGTGACATCGTCATCGACGCCGAAGCGGACGGCCGGGATGCCAATTCCGGTGTGCGGACGTTCGATTTGAACGCCGCGACCACGGATGATTGGACGGTCATTTCGGGCAATCCCTTCCGTATCGTAG
>JBOHQX010000064.1:0-12261 GCA_050732395.1 bacterium | reverse complement strand
AGCTCAAAAAAAGCAGAGTAAACGGATGAAGCAGATTGAACGGATAGTGATTCTGCAAAACAAGTTTTAGAAATCCGCTTTATCCGTTCAATCCGCTTACAAGAAACAGGAGCTGAATAGTTACCTTGATCTTAGAGAACAAGGTTGCTTCGAGCAGGAGTTCGAACCGAGCTTGCACGCGCGCCTGTGAACAAAATATAAAACCCTGCCGATCCTTTTAAAAAAAAATCGGCAGGGTTCATGTGAAAACAAAATCAATCCCTAATTCTGCTGTTGCTTCTCCAGCTCTTCTGCCTTGGCAAACGCCTCTTTTGCCTTTTCAGCGTTGCCCACGCGCGTGTAACCCACGCCAAGATTGAACCACACGGCGGATTGCTCGCCTTTGATATTTGCGGCCTTTTCGAGGTAAGGAACCGCGGCATCGAAATGTTGCTTCGCCGTGGCCTTCAAGTCCGCCAGCTTTTGCGTATCCGGCTTCTGCTTGTTCTTGTTTGCCGCATCGTCCATTTCCCGCATTTGCTTGTCGAGGCGCTCGCCGATTTTCAAATGGCTGATCCCCACGTTGTAATTCGCTTCGAAATCTTCCGGCGTAACTTCCACCACCTTCTGAAATTGCACGATGGCATTGTCATAGTCCTCGCGCATGAGATACAGGCGGCCGTAGTTGAAGAGCAAATCTTTGTCATCCGGCTTGTTCACCAATGCCTGTTCGTACATCTTGAAGGCCTCATCGGACTTGCCCAAATAGTCGTACGTAATCGCCAATTCGGCAAGGAGCCGCGCGTCGTTGGGGTGTTTTGGCACGGCCTCCGCCAGCACCGTCGCGCTTTTGTCAAACTGCTTCTTCGATTTGTAGTAGTCGGCGAGAGCCAGATAATTCATCATGCTGTCGGGCTGCATTTTGATCAGGGTTTGGTAGGTACTGGCGATCGCATTGGCAAGCTGGTCCTTCGCGTCCTTACAACAGCAAAACTTGGTGTATGCACCGGTGCTCTGGTCGCGGCAGCGTACCGCCGCGGCGTCCCATTCATGCTCACCGGTGCTGCAACCCTCGCACGGCGCGCCCGCCTCGATGTCATTCTCCACCTGGCGGTAGGCAACCGTCAGATTTTGATACGACGCAATCTGGGTCGGATCCAGGGTCGCGGCGGTTGAAAATTTATCGGCCGCGGCTTCGAAATTCTGCTCGTTGAATGCTTTGACGCCCGCATTGAACGATTCGGCAAAATACCTCTGGCGGAAGTTCTGGAGGTCCTTAGCGTATTTGCCTTTCTTGTCGTATTGCTCCGTGGCGTTGAATTCTTTGATCATATCCGCAAAGCGGGCCTTCTGCCCGTAGCCTTGCGCCAGCAGAAAATGCGCTTCGGCGTTATCCTGCTTCTTCTTCAGCGCTTCCTCGAGCCAATGAATGGCCTTGTCCCATTCATTTTGTTGAATGTAAAGCTTGGCGGAAGTCATCTCCATAGATTGTGCGAACGTTTGCGGCGCCACGCATGAAACCATTATGCCGCACAGCAACACATAAAATACTCTTTTCATTACCTCGCTCCTTCACTGGTCAGTGGTCTCAAGACAATTATGTCATCAGGCAAATGATTGTAGAGATAGATTCTAGAATCGTAACTGTCTAGCGAAGCTTCGCCTCAAACCGACAAGTAAAAGCTGGACACAAAACCGAACTCTCACAAAAATCTTACTTTTGCGACAGTTCAATTTTGTGCCCCTGAAAAACTCTTTTGGGTGCGATTTGATCGCCTTGCGGCAAGCAACCGCAAAAAAATATACTTGAAAATGGCTGGAGTTGCAAGAGGATTTTGGTGGGAGAAGAGATTGCGGATTTGGGATTTGGGATTGCGGACTTGGATTGTGGCTGTCATCACCGCAATCCACAATCCAATATCCACAATTGAGCACTCGCTAATTTCATTGAATTTTCAGTTACACGCACACCCCCCGCCCGAGCCGCCCATGCCGCCGGTGCTGCCCTCGAGCGTTTCGACCCAGTGGCGTTCCGTGGCTTCCTCGTTGGCGACCTTATTGAAATCCATGATACGTTTCGCCAGATGCTCGCGCTCGTAAGGCTTGACCGATGCACAGGCATTGAGCAGTAGCGGCAGCAGTCCCGAAGCAATTACCAAATAAAAGTGTTTCCGTCGCATGTTCCGTTCCTCATTTGTTTTTTGTGCTCATGTCGATTGGCGATGGCTGCTTAAGTAATCGGTTGAGCTCCGCTTCAATTCGCTGCAGCTCGGAAGGGCTATAGCCGTTATGCGTGAACCGCAAGATGCCATTGCGATCGACGATGTAAGTGCTCGGCATCGTTTGGGGATCGTAGAGCTTGGAAATGCGCTTGTCTCGATCCCAGAACGTTTGCAGTTTGACCGCGTTTTGCAGCAGGAAATCGGAGATGTTCTCACGCTCGTTGTCCACGGAAATCGCCAGCACGACCAAGCCGCGCTGCCGGAGCTTTTCCTGCAAGGCGGAGAGCCGCGGCAATTCTTCGCGACAGGGGACGCACCACGTGGCCCAAAAATTGAGCAGAACGACTTTGCCGCGCAATTGTGCCAGCGAGATTTCCTCGCCAGCTAGTGAAGAGACGGTGAAGTCCTTGGCTTTTGTGCCGATTTTTGGTTCTGCTACGAATGATGAAAACAGCAAACCGGTGAATAATAGAATATTGGCGAGCATCATGCCTCACGATTTAAATTGGATTGTATGTTAGCAGACTTTCGACCTCGGCCCCTTAATGTCATTCGGGAGGAAACTTGGTCAATCTGTGTAAATTGCCAAGATCGACCAGGTTTTCTCCTAAATGACATTTTCTTGTTTGTCGAGCTCATCAATAATACTGCGCGCCCAAGTCGATCCAATTGATGAATCTCCTGATTTCATTTTGCGTCAGCGCTTGTGCCGTGCCCGGTGCCGGATGCTTCCCGTTGATGCTGCGGCTGCCCGTGCCGAGCAAAACGTCGGCCAGCCGGCTGCGTCGCGAAAAGGGCGGGCTGTTATTTTCAACCATGGGGGGATTGCCTCCCGCCGTCATCAAGTTCTCATAGGCCACCGAATAGTTTCCCGCCTGAATGATTGAGAGATTCAAGCCCTCAGCAGGTTCGGCGCCGCCATGACAAGGCAAGCATTTTTGTGCGATAATCGGTTCAATGGCAACTTTAAACGAAACCACTTCGCGCTGTGCCACCGGCACATTGAGATTCGTCGGCACTTGCGTGGCCGCAAAGGGCGTATCATTCGATTTTTGGCCGCGGGGGCCGTGGCAGCCCGTGCAATTCTCAAAGGCTTCACCCGGCCGCGCATACAACCAACTGCGTTTGATTACGATCGCGCGTCCCAACGAATCAAGCGTGTTGAAAGAGATTGGCGTGTTCACCGGCACGCGTATCGCGAACGAGCCGTCAGCATATACCGGCGCCACTCCCAAAATGCGCTTGGGCTCGAAGTCGGTATGGCCGATTTCGCGCATATTCGGATCATTCGGCCGGATCGGCAAGCCTTCGATGACCATGACGCTCTTGACTTCTTGTATCTCCTTGCGCGGCCGGGCTTGCCCATCTCTACTTTGGCGAAAATAGACATCCTGATTGATGAACACACCGGTGGTGGAATCCCGGCGGGTTGCTTCGGCAATCACCGGCGGCTTGGCACGTGGCGTCGCCACCACCGCGTCGAGCTCCTGTGCCTGGGGATCGTCATAGAGCAAGCTCAATCTCGAACCGTCGCGATTCATGGTGTACAAGCCGTAATTGCCGCCGACGCCGTTGGTGGAATAACTCGCCACAATGCGTCCATCGGGCAGTGGGAACGGGTACTTGAAGGCTTGCGGTGCATTATTGCCGACGGGCACATTCGGGGTAATATTCACGTAGTCGTCGCTCCTGGGCGGATCACCCGTGGTGCGATCGGAATTGAGAATCACGAGCGGGCCATGGTCATCCAGCACGCCGTCAGACAGCACCGCAATCACCTTGCCATCCGGCAGCTCGCGCGGATGGAAGAAATTACGGTGAAATCCGCCCTCGTGTGTGCCAAAGAAGAGAAACGTGCCCTGGCCGTCGGGCCTGGTGAAAAAAAGCGGAAAGCGGTTTTGCGTGCCGTGATGCTCCCAACGCGTCCACACGATGCGGCCGTCGCGCATCACCACTGGATCAAAATCATCACTATTATTGAAGGAAATGCCCTGCACGTTGCCGCCGTCGGCATTCATGGTGTGCAAGTTCTCCACTTCGCGGCGCTCGTATTCGTCGCGAATGTTGCGCTCGTTGCACGTGTAAGCGATCTTGCCGTTGGGCAAATGCACGGGATCAGCCTCGTCGTACGGCGTCGTAGTGATTTGCCGCAAATTCGAGCCGTCCACGTTCATCTCATAGATATCGAAATTATTCGCGCCGGATTTGCGCATGGAGAAGATGATCTTCAGACCGTCGTAGGATACCTCGGGATCAGCCACTGCACCATTGGCGCCGGTCCATTGATCCGTCAGATTCTTCAACTGCCCGTTGGGCGAGATCGGGGTGAGCGAATACAGATCGCTGCCGCCGCGAATAAAATTATTATCCAGGCTTTCAGCTTCCATGGTCCTGACAAAAATAAGCGCGTCCGGTTGTGCATCCAGCAACAGATCATCCGGCGTCGACGTCTGGCATCCCGCCACGATCAGCGGAAACAGCATCAGCACGTTGTGTTTACCTGCTTTCAGAGCTTTTTGAAAACTTCCTGTCCTCATTGGGTTTGGCATGGTATGCTCCTCTATTTCTAGAAGTTTTGTTCTCTGTGATATTCTGGTCTTACTCCTACTCCTACTCCTACTCTTACTCCTACTCTTACTCGCTTTTTGTGCTCAAGAGCGAGTATGAGTAAGAGTAGGAGTATGAGTAAGAGTAGAAGCAAGCGAATCAATACAATCCCAAGCAAAAACAATCAAAACCCACTATCATTTCATCATTACCAACTTCCGTGTCGCCGAAAAACCTCCCGCGCGCAACTGATACACATACACTCCCGTCGCGACGCGCCGGCCGGAAGCATCCAAGCCATCCCACACTTCGCGATACGCGCCCGCGGCAAGGTCGTTTTGCACCAGCTCGCGCACCAATACACCGAGCATGTTGTAAATGCGCAATGACACATTGCCGCGAAAACTTTCCGGCAGGCTGAACGAAATCGTCGTCGTTGGATTGAAGGGATTGGGATAATTCTGCTCTAAGGCGAATTGCCGCGGAATGGCGGCGGTGTTGCCGGGTTGCAGCGGATGGTTGGCGTCGAAATGCGCTTCGCGCAGCCAAATTTCCGCCACACTCGCTTCTCCACTGCCGCCGGTTTTGACGATGCGCAAGTCAAGCCGGCCGTCAGCGACAGCTTGCCCGGGAATGGCGATCCAGTCGCTGGCAGAGACGCCGGAGCTCAACACGTGCGCACGATGCAACGAGTGTTGCCCGGCATACAGTGTTTGTTCCACCTCCCCGAGAGGAGCGAAGTAATTGGCTTTGACTTCATATTCCACTTCCGGATTCAAGCCGGCAAACCGATAGATCACGGCCTGCGGATCGGCAGCCAGTGTACGATCGGGCTCGTTGCCGAAACTCGCATGGCGTTGTCCGCGAATCAGATGAACGTCGCGCCCTGGTGTTGCGCCGCAATCCTCGTAATAATAAAGTGGAAGATAAAATGCTGCGCTTTCACGCACGATTTGGGGCTTATCATAAGTCGATTGCAAAGTATGTCGCAATTTATAATTGCCCGGCGCGATCAATTCGCCGGCGAAATTGCGGCGATCATAACTGAATTGAATTCCGCCGGCATTGTTCCAGCCTTCGTGGAGCGCCCTCACCGGTTCATTGCTTTCATCATTGACCAGCTCCGTTTTGAGATGCCCTGCATCGGTCAATTTTCCGGTAAGAACGAGAGAGGATAAATCCTGGACCAAACGCAGATCGTCGACGGCAAAATCGATTCCCAGCTCGAAACGCCGGCCGCCGGAATTCTCCGACCATTGTTCGAGCAGAAAAGCTTGATCGTATCCGCTCCAGAACGGCTCCGGCCGGCCGGGCAGCGCCACGCTGCCGAACAAAGGTTGAAACCGTGCAGGCTGGAACGTCTCATCTTCCGGCTCCAGAGTCACGAGCAGCGTCAAATTTGCTGAAAATTTCTGCAAGCGGCGATAGGCGGCATCGGCCAGATAAACGTTGCCCCAATGATCCGTCGCCAAACTGGCGGGCACCATTTCAGCCTCGCCGCTGACGGCGTGCACGGGGATAAGTGCCTGGCCGTCGAAGTAGAAACGATACAACTGTCGCGTACCGGCATCGGCGAGATAGATGTTCCCGTCGCTTCGTCCGTCGAAACGACCCACGGCAATGGCCGCGGGGGTCACCCACGTTTCGGACTTGTGATGGACCACAGGCGTGGCCGCAAGTTGCTCGCGCGCGGATAAATCTTTGGCGCGATAGGCCAGCAGAGCACGCGCCCCACGATCGACGACCCAAATGAGATCATCGCTGTCGTCAAAAATGGTGCTGCGATCATCCCACGCCACTTCCGTCGGCTGCGACAATTCTTCTCCACCCAAGGTTCCGGCATATGACAGCTCGAGTTGATCGGCAGGCCCGCTCAGCTTAAGCACGAGAATGCGACGATTACCGGTATCGGCGACGTACACCAGGCCATTGACATCGACGGCTAAACCGTGCGGCCGCAACAGCGGCTTCACTCCTTCATCACCGGTATAGGCTTTGATCCATTTTTGATAGTCGCCATATACAATGCGATTCCACGCCGGGTCGGTGACGAGCTGGACGTAGCTTGCGGCAATGAAGGGCGCGGTGTCGAATTGCCGCAAGCTTGCGAAAAAAGCGCTGCCGTGTGGCATGCTGAAAAGATTCCGTTGCAAACGTTCTCGCGTCAGTGCGCGCGTGACCTTGTCAAGTCGATGTTCCGAAGACAATTCTTTCGCGATGAACGTGCGCGCTGCGACTTCGTTTTCATGCGACAAAGAAATGGGCATGGAGGGCGCGCCAGCTTTTGACATATGGTCTTGCCGGGAACCTGCGGCTGCTCGCACCAATTGTGACAGCCCCTCTGATTTTACCAGGACCCATCCCTCCGGCCGTTTCGCAAAATGCAAATGCACCTGAGCCCCGTAGTCCTTGTCAATCTTGGCGATGATCGTACAAGTGGCCTCGTGTCCTTGGACGGTCACGCTTTCAAGAGACGAAGTTGACGGCGTGGCGCGATTGCCGGGAGTTTTGGTCACGCCGGCCGCGGCTTCGACGTAGTCCTTGGCCATGAAATTCAGATACAAATAAGTATCGCCGCTGCTGGCGCCGGCGAGAATGCGCTGCGCCAGCAACGCCACGGCCGTGGCTTCGTTTGGCGTGATGCTGCGGTAGCCCAATTTTTGGGGATCGGTCGCGCCGGCCAGGGTGGAAAACGCGAATCCGCTTAACGCCATAAGGGCGCATGCCCGGCGCAGGATTTTGGTGTAACTCTTGTCAAGCATGGTTTCTCCTGAAACAATTTCCTTCAATAATGCAGTGTCAAACCGAATTGATAAATATTCGCGGTGAAATTATTGGAGGTGAAGAAACGCTCGTATTTCAAATCCAAGGATGATTGCGCAAACAGAGGCAGTTTATCCGCCAGGGGCTCGAGCGCGTAAGAAACCATGAAACCGAAGAGATGAGAGTTGAACGGCTCGAGCTTGTAGTCATCAGTATAAAACGACGTCACCAACGGGTAATTGCGCCGGTAAAAGTTGGCGGCGGTTTGCGTGTAAAAACGGTAGCGATAGCGCATCATCAAACGCTTGGAGATCGTCTGATGAAACTTCAAGCCGAACGTATGCGAGAAAACGCCCCAGTCGTCACCGTAGAAACGATAATCCAGCCAAACCGAAGCGCGCGCCGGGCGAAAATAGGTGTTGAGCTTGGCGTAACCCGCGAGCCGCAAGCGCGCGGTGGGATGCTTCTCCAAGCGCGGCAGGCCCGCGACGTACACCGTGCGATAAGGATTGTTTTGGAATCCGCTCACTCTGGAAACATCGACGCCGACGCGCATGATGGTGACCCGGCTCAGTGTCTGGGTGAGGGTGACGTCGGCGAGAAGATTGCTTCGCGAATAATTGGCGTTCATCCCGATCGGGTTGATGGAATCGTAACCATAGCCCAGGCTGAGGGCGAGATTGGCGTTCTTTTGATTGAAGTCCTGATTGAAACTCGCGCTCACCAGGCGTCCGGTATAATCATTTTCGGCGGAATAATAGCCGGTTATGCCCCAGCGCGCGGCATTGAGGTTGGCGAGGAATTCATTGCGATTCTTGACGTACGTGCCGGTATTGGTTGAATCGGCGGCAGGCTTGGAAGCGCCGGTTACGCCGTCGATCAACGGCTTCGCGGAAATGCCGCGGTACGGCGGAATGCTCACGCGGTCCAGGGTGTATTGCAGCGTGAACATGGTGTTGCGCGCCAGATCCTTCACGAGCTGAAATGCCGGCGAGCGCACGAGCAGCCCGCCGCTATCGGTGAAAAAATTGGTCTTGAATGAAATCGTGTCATCCGTGAAACTCACGGTGGCAGCGCCCAACACGGCGCCAAAAACGATGAGCACGAGCAAAATGCGCAGGAATCGATGCATGGAATTAGGCCAATAGCATGAGGTTGTCTAACCAGTGCCGAAAGCATCAGAGATTGATCAACAAAGGCAATCCCGCGCGAGCCGGAATCCAAAATGTCCACTGCTTTCTTGGATACTCCCTTTCGCGGGGATGGCGCCAGTAAGAAATATTTTATTTCACTGAGGTGTTGGGATGCCAGGTAGCATGCCGTTGGACGAACGCGATACGCTCACCGCGTCCCTACGGCGTCAGGATGGAAAAATATGAGGGTCGACAGCCATGTCGAAAGCGTGATCACAGAAGCGAAACGCGGTTACAACTTCGAGCACAATAGCGAAATTCATCGCCACCCAACGCATGCTTGCGGGATGCCGTTTTCCCAATAGACGTTACAGTTTATGCTTTGTGAATCACGGCGATTGCAGTTTTGCATTGCGTTTGGTGTTTGCTCTTCAGGCAAGCTTTGTGCCACAGCGCGAAATTTTTGAAGGCATTCTATTCTCTTACGCTTTTTCCGAAAGACATGTGAACTACAAATAGTATCCCAGCATGAGTGCAATCTCGACGTTCCGGTTCATCCACTTGTTGAGATCGCGCCCGCTCGAAAAAATGTAGTTGCCGATCTCGTAACGCAGCACAAACTTTCGTTGGGCAAAAATGCGCGTGCCCAGGCCGAGCCCAAAAGTGAAGCTGTTCTGGTCGTAGAGTTTCGTCAATCCGATATGGCCGAAAAGGTAAGGCTCCACGCGGCCGGTCAGAAGAGTGCGCGCGGCGCGGGCCCCGTGAAAAAAGACGCGCTCCGAGCCCGGCACTGCAACCACGCTGCTGGTCTGTCGCAGAAACCTCTGCCGAGCGTGCGCAAAGCCTACAACCGCGCCGAAACTGGTGCGCCGGTCGAGGTTATAAAAATACCGCGCGCCGAAGACAAACGAAGTCTCGAAGCGATCGGGCGCATAAAAGCCGATAAATGGCGCGAGCTCGTGCTCCGCCAGAAAGCGGCGCTGTTGGGCGAACGTCGAAGAGAAGGGAATAAAAAGAAAGAAAAACAAGAGGGCGCTGCGGCGACAGTCCTTGCGCATTACAACTCCTGATGGCGAGAAAGAGCTATGAGCTCTCGTTAACGTCTCGTTCCGGCGGTTTCTGCCGGGAGGCATGTTGGACGCTCTGCGTCATTGGACATTGGTGCATAAACAGTGAGTTTCGTACAAAAAAGCAAAAAATTTTGTCAATCCTGTCGAAAGATGTGACCAGATCGGAATGAATTAGAGCTTCGACCATCGTATGCCAATATCGAGGCCTACGGTAAACTCGATGAAATTCACCGTGCCTTGCCGCCGCAATGCGGAAAACTGCCGCACGTCCGCGCGCAGCCAGTTATTGCTCTTCAGTTGGCGCGCCACGCCCACGCCGTAGTTGAACGCCATGTTCGAAACCGATTTGGCGCCCACGGATTGAATCGGCACGGTATTGATCACTCCCACGCCGGCCGTGGCGTAACCGTTGAGGTGCGAGCGTATCGGCCTCATGTAACGTGCGTTGGCGTGCATGAGATACTGCGAAGCGATTTGCCCGGCCACATATTGAAATGTGCCTTCAACGTACAGCGTCTTCAAATTGCGATAGAAAAACCTGCCGATATATGAAAAATCTCCGCCGAACACGCCCAACCCCAACGAAAGCCCGCCGTCAATGGGCGGTTGCTTTCGCGCCATGGTCGAGGTCGTGGAAAATCCGCCGTTGCGGTCGGCAAAGGCGAGCTGATTCGAGAGCAGGTTTTGGCCATCACCATTCGCACCGTTCCGCCCCCGGCGATTGCGCACTTGCATCCACCCGGTTTGCCTGATGCGAAAGCGCAACTGTGTCCAGCCGTCTTGCCTCTTCAGCACGTGCACGGTATCGCCCGCAGACAGCACCGCCAAGAGCCTGCTTTCCGTCGAAGGCTTTTCATAAAGCAGCGTGGCGTGCTCTTTCAGCACGGCGATTTGTGCGCGCGCCGGAATGACGGCGAGGCAAGCGGCGATCAGAAGAAACGTGCAGGTCGAAAAAAATTTCATGCTGGTAACAACTGCGGCTGCTGGTGCAGAGCATTTACCGCCACATAAGGTCTTTTAGTATTACACTCAACGCGCGTATTTGCGGCTTGCGGATGGGGCTCAAAGGCAAAGTGTCACGCCGGCGCCCAATTGTCGAAGCGGCTTCCAGGCAGGGGCTGCTGCGGCTTCGTTCAACCGGCGGCTTGCCTGCTTGAAGTATCCAAATTCAATCTGCAAATAAACGGCCACTCGTCTTGCCAGGTGATAGCTGAAGCCGCCGGACAGCGCCGGTGCGAATTTGATTTCATCATTGGCGTTTATGAAAATCGGCCCTTGCACACCACCGTCGAGCGCAAGTGTGTGAGGATGCAAATAGGCCCAGCCACCTTGCATTTCCGCGAACAGATGAAAGCGGGAGGTGTGAGAGGACGGCCAGCACAAGCGCAGGGCAAATTGCCAGCGATACCAATCAGTTTTTAGCGATTGTGTTTCTCCCAGCCAGGAAAAATTCTGGCTGGGGCGGCAATAGGTGAATTTCAACACGCCGTCCATGCCCGCGCGCAAGCAACGGCCTACTGCCATCTGCGCGCCCATTCCGGGCGTATAGCCGAAATCATCGTGATATAGAATGACCAGAGGTGCAGTTTGCACGAACCAGCGCAAAGGCAGTTTGCGTTCTTTTCCTCCAGCGCGAGCAGTCGACGCCTCGAGAAGCGCCAGAATCCATAAAAGTGTGACAAGAATTCTCATAGAATCCCGAGGCTGCGTGATCTTCCGGAGAAACAAAGTCGAGGCGTGCATGAATTCGGAAAAACTTATCGGTGCGCAAGAACGAGAGCTCGACTCATCCGGAGGGCTTGCCAGGTGCAGAGCTGTGTGAGTATATTTGGGGAACAAGTACACGAAAACTTGGGAAATGCGGAAAGGTAGGGAAGATGGAGAGAGGCTGGCGCTACTGCTTACGCCAGCCTCAATCTTTGCGGCTACCGCAGCAATGTCATTTTCACCAACTCTCGGTGTTTGCCAAACTGGATTTCTGCGAAGTAAATTCCACTTGCAGCGAATCGGCCGGCTTGGTCTTTCCCATTCCACAATATCTTTTGCTTTCCTTCTGAACGTCGTTCATTACTCCATGTTCGCACGATTCGACCGTTCGCATCGTAAATTCGTGCCGAAAATTCTCCGGTTTCAGGCAGGATGAAACGAATCTCGGCAGAAGGATTGAAGGGATTGGGATAGACGCTCGGTTGCATTGTTTTGGGTTGCTCGGTTTTTGCGACTTCCGCCGAAGGTGTAACAATATAACAGTTCTTGGTTTCGTGGGATTGACATTCCGGGCTTTCTAGTAGACTTGCAGTTGAGAAGCTACAGTTTATCACCTTGCAACCTCGGATACGAGCAGAATCAATTTTTGCTGGAAGGGTTGCTCCAGTTGGTCCTGACGTATACATATAGGAAATTAGCCTGATATCCCATCCTACAGCGTTTTTCGATTGAATGAGTAGGTGCCCTAAACAGTGTCATTCAGGAGGAAACTTTTTGAGCGCTTGGCACAAGGCCTAAGTGAGCCGCAATCCCAGCGCCTAAAAAGATTCTTCCAGAATG
>JBOHQX010000063.1:0-4507 GCA_050732395.1 bacterium | reverse complement strand
GAAATCGAAAATCGGCAATCAGTTGAACAGTTACATTGGCTCAAGCTTGCGACGCTTTGTTTTAGGCCCTCATCGCTTCGATGTGGGTGCTGCAGCTCCTGGGATCTGATTATTTCCCCGGCGCCATCTTGCGTAAGCCGTAAATCTGCAAGATGCCGAACAGGAGAACAACCTCGGCTGCGATTGCGACCAGCCAGTTTCCAGTGGTCGTCAGCACTCCCCATGCAATCACGACAGCGCTGCCGGCCACCCAGCCGAAATTGAGAATCGCGGCGGCAATTGCTTCTGTACGATTGATGATCGCACGGCGCACATTGAGGAACAGTCCGGTCGCATAAATCAAAAGCGCCACGCCGACGACGAGCAAAATGACGCTGTTTTGCAAGCCCAGCAGTTTGGCCAGACGATCGGCACCAATGATCAAAATGATGCCGGAGAGAAAGGAGAACACGCCGTCCACCTGCAATGCGCGGCGCAAGAAGGAGGAGTTGAGAGACTGTGTTTGCATATGGAATACTCCTAAAGGGTAAGTGAAAAATGAAATTTGAAAACCGTCCAACAACTAAAGCTTTCTTAATCTAATGGTAAGAAAAGATCGCGGAAGAGTCTACCTGGCCGATAAGCCGGTCTTGCAACCTTATAAAGTTGGAAGTAGCAGCTCAGGCCACAATCTCCAACGAATTGAAAAGCGACCAACGGATTCAGCACAAAAGGCTTTGAGCAGAATGATTTCTAATCATTCTGCCGAGATATTATTCTGCCATAAGCCTTTCAGATTTTCTAAGCCCAGGCGCCCATCCAATGGGCGCCCTGGGAACCAATATCCCAATGCAATGGAACCCCAATCGGTGTTCCACGCAAATACTTTAGAGAGTTCTACTGTAACTATTCAAGTGCACATTGAAGGCAAAACTATTTGGGGCAAAACAATTGAACACAGAAGAAGCTTTTAATAGTTTTGCCCTTAATAGTTTTGCCATTTGGGGAAAACAACTTCCAAGTAACATGTCATGCAGGAGGCATCTTTTTCAGCATAAGCACTGTGCTCAATATCTAAAAGATCCTTCCAGGATGACATCATAATGTTACTTACCGTACTAACTCTGCCAACCGGGATCAAGAGCTGAGAATTTTGGAATCAAAATCCTTTACAAACTGAGCAAGTTTTTCTCCCACGGAAATCGAACTCCCACGGAATTGTCGTGCCTTGTGGAACCAAAAAATATTTCCGTGGGTTCCAATTCCGTGGGCGATTCTTCTCGTCGGTTTGAGACGAAGCTTCGCTAGATAGTTACCGGAACTTTATTCAATGTTTGGTTCATTCAGCGCATATTGTGCGCCGTTCTTGCGGAATTGCGACGGCGTCATCCCGGTGTGCTTTTTGAAAGCGGCGTTGAAGGCAGAAATGGAGCTGAAACCGGCCGTGAAGCCGATTTCAGCAATATTGAGGTGAGCTTGGGCAGGATCGCGAAGCAGTTGCTGCGCCTCGGCGACACGATGGCGATTCACGAACTCGAAAAAATTCTGCTGCATTTTCTCGTTAATAATCTGTGAAAGATGATGCGGTGGCAAAGCGAGCATTTTGGCGAGACCTGGCAAATTCAAGTCGCTGTTGCGATAGGGTTTTTCACGGGACATGAATGCTTGCAGCTTACGCAAGTATGCTTCGGCTTTGCCCGCGCTCAAAGTCGATTTTTGATATTTTGGTGCGGCCGGCAAGGCCTCCAAACTGGATTGCGTTTCTCCGGTGAAAATCTCCGGCTGGCGCAAAGCAAAATAGCCGATGGCGTACATGACAATAGAAAGAAAGAGCCAGGGCATTCGGGCAAAACTCTCTCCAAGCCCCGCAACTTGACGCATGAGCACCAGCGTCCAATCCAGCCCACAAAAGATGAGCAAATAGCGCAGCCAATGCAACTGCAAGCGCTCGAGCGAAGAAAAGGATGAAGTGATGCGACGCGCGTGCCGCCGGAGGGTGTGGAACGAAGCCAGGAGGTACGCTAGAATGTGCGCCAGGGCGAACCATTCGAGGCCTGGCGTAAGAGCAGGAGGTATCGTCTCCGCAGGAATCGCAGTTTCGCGGCTGCCGGACCATCGCCATACCAGATGGGCAAGAACGCCGATCAGCGCCGGCAAAAAATGCAGAAGGAGCCGGCGTGTGTGTAGCAGACGCGGCTCGGCTAGGGCTTTCACGTAGAACCACAGGAGTGGTCCGTAACAAAAAGCCAGCGCAACCTCGATGGGCAGAAGATCCGCGGCCGGCCTTGGCTGCATACTGCGCCAGGCGATAGTGAAAGCAAACAGCAGTATGAGAACGGCAAGATAGCGATTGGCGCTGCGATTGCCGCGTGGTAAAGAGGCGAGCGCGAACGATAAGAACATGCCTTGTATTGCACCAGCCAGCAGAACAATCGCTACCCAATCCACTGCAATAGCCCTCATCGCACCAATGAGAATTGCCGGTTTTGTGCCAGGCGTTTCCCGGCTTGATCGATAAAAGTGAGCTTGTAAAAATATGTGCCGGTGGGGAGGACCTCCCCGCGTAAGACCCGGCGATGCGTGCCTTCGCTCAGTAACTCGTTGGCCAGGGTTGCAACCCGCCTGCCAAGAAGATCGAATACTTCCAACCGAACTTCGCCGCGTTCCTGCAGAGAAAAAGTGATCGTTGTGGCTGCTTCGGGCGAGCTCCGGTGCAACGGATTAGGATAATTTTGATGTAATACGAAGGCGCTGGGGGTGTTATCCGGCGGAGCTGAGACCTCCGTCAATGTATTCAAATCAAATTCATAAAACGAGCGCCCGTGAGTAGCCGCGCGCAGTTTCCGGGATGGAGCGTGCAACGTCAAATCGTGCACCGGTACATAAGGCATGCCAGTGCCGAGTGGTCGCCAGCTCGCACCCAGATCTGTCGTGTAAAAAACGCCCACGTCGGTGCCGACGTATAGGGTCGAATTGTTTTCTGGATCAATCACCACGACGTTGATCGGCGCTTCCGGCAAATTCGAGCTGATATCGATCCAAACCTCGCCTTGGTTTTCGGTGCGAAAAATATGAGGAAGAAAAACGTCTTCTTGATGGCCGGAGAACGCGACATATGCGACGTTGGCGTCACCGGGATCGGCGGCGACGCGCGTCACCCAGCGCCGCGGCAGGCCGGCATTGATCTTTCTCCAAGTCGCCCCGAGGTCGTTCGTGACCCAAACGTTTGCGTCGTCCGTGCCGGCATAGATGAGATTCGGATCGAGAGGCGACACCGCGATGGTCGTAATCGTGCCGAAGCGATAACTGGTGGGGCCGGGGCCATTGGTGAGATCATCGCTGATCTCGATCCAAAACTCGGCGCGGTCGGCACTGCGATATAAGCGCTCGGCGCCATAATACAGGACGCGCGGATCGTTGGGATCCATCACTACCGGCGTTGACCAATTGGTGCGCGCATTCGAAGGAATGCCATTCGTGCCCCCGGTAAACGAATTGCGGCCACCGCCATCGATTGATCTGCCCAAGCCGCCGTATTGAAACTCGGCATAAACATAGCGCGCATCGGTGTAGTCGACTAGACAATAAAAACCGTCGCCACCATAGATCTCTTCCCAGTCATCGTCGCGGCCGGTGAGTGTGCGCATCGTGCCGTTGTCCTGCGTGCCGCCGTATGTGCGTTGCGGATTCAAAAAGTCGATCGTGCTTGCGTAGAACTGCGTAATCGGCAAATTGAAAGATTTTGACCAGGCGCCTCCGCCGTTATCAGAGGCGTAAAAGCCGCCGTCGTTTCCAACCAGGAGGCGGTTGGAATTGGCGGGATCGAACTCGAGCGCGTGGTGGTCGACGTGAATGCTATTTCCAATATTCAACCACGAATTTCCGCCATTGGTGGACTTGTAGAATTGAACCCCCAAAGCATAAACCACGTCGGGGTTGAGCGGATCAACTTTGATATTGCCAAAATACCAGCCAAACCCACCCAGGAAACTTCCGGGCAAGCCGGTGGCAGGCACCCTTCGCCAGGTGGTGCCGTGATCGGTTGATTTATGAATGCCGTCGAAGTTGCCGGGATCATTCGCATACATCGCATAGATTGTGGCCGGATGAGAAGGCGCAACCGCCAAACCGATGCGTCCGCGATTCGCCGCAGCGGGCGGCAAGCCGCTGGTCAGTAATTCCCAGGATTGCCCGGCGTCGAACGTGCGATAGATACCGCTGCTGAAGCCGCCCACTTTGCGGCGGTTCGGCGCGCGAATCCGTTCCCACGTCGCCGCGAATACCGTATCCGGTTGCTGTGGATTGATGGCAACGTCGATGGCCGCGGTAGAATCCGTGAGAAATAGTGAGCGTTCCCAGGTTTGCCCGCCGTCGTTGGATTTGTAAATGCCGCGTTCGGTGTTTTTGCCATAAAGCTGCCCGCAAGCCGCCACGTAAACGACGTTGGAATTTCGCGGGGAGACAGCAATGCGGCCGATGTGATCGCTTTCAAACAGTCCCATATTCTGCCAGGTCAATCCACCGTCGT
>JBOHQX010000062.1:0-24573 GCA_050732395.1 bacterium | reverse complement strand
AGAAGGTCGGCGACCTTGTGGTGAGGGTAGTCTGGAATGCGGCTGAGAAGGTCTTTGAGATATTCGTAAGGTTCAACGTGATGTAGCTTGGCCGTGGCCACCAAGGTGTAAATCATGGCGGCGCGTTTGGCGCCTTCGTGTGAGCCGGCAAAAAGAAAATTTTTTCGTCCCAAAGCAACCGGTCGAATGGCGTTCTCCACCAAGTTGTTGTCAATCTCTAAGCGGCCGTCGGTAACGTACTTCTCCAGCTTCGACCACTGGCCCAGCATGTAACCGATCGCCTTGCCGATGGCGCTTTTGGGCAAGATCGCTGTGAGGTTGGTATCGAGCCAGATTTTGATCTCGGCTAAGATCGACAGCGCCTGCTCTTGCCGCAACTGATATCTTTCTTGAAATGACAAAGCTACTTCGCGCGCTTGCCGTTCGATGGCATATAGCTCTTGGATCTTTGACAACATCCATTCTGCGCGCACGCTATCGTTCTCCTGTGCTTGCTCGAAGTAACGCCGCGCATGCGCCAGACAGCCCACGGCAATGACTTCCGAGCGTTTGATGACATCGTTATAGCCGTCATAACCGTCGATCTGAAGATGGCCGCGGAAGTTTTTTAAAATATCATTCGGCCCAGCACGACTGCGCCCCGGACGATAATCAAAAAGCACTAACTTGGCAACGGGATCGTAATAGACCCAGTGATAGCCCAAATGTGTTTTTCCCGGCTTGGTGCGATCCAACACCGGAATCGGGGTCTCATCTGCCATGAGATAAGAAGACTGCTGGATAATCTGGCGCTGAGTATCGTACAAAGGCACAAACCATTGGCAACTGCCCGTGACCCAGCCATCCATGGTGGCACCGGAAATCTCAACGCCCAAACGACGAAATTGCTGGCGTTGGCGATACAACGGCAGATGATCGACGAACTTACTCATGAGGATGTGCGCCAACAGCGCGGGGCCAGCGATGCCCTTTTCAATGGGACGGCTGGGCAGCGTCGCTACAACTACACCTTCGCCTTCGGGACGAGCGTATTTGGGGCGAACATAACGCTTCACGTAAAGTTCGCCGGGTTGATACTCCAACTCTTCGGTGATCTCTTCGCCGATCTTCTTGAGCGCACTGACATCTTCGATGGGTGCGATGACGATCTCTTCCCGTCGGAGATGAGCAGGCAAAGGATTGCGGCTGGGGAGTTTGGTGGTTACCGCTTTTTTCACGCGGCGCGTGTAGCTGATGGGGATGGTCGCCACGGCTAGAGCATTCTCCACCGCATGCTCTTGCTTTTCTGCCAAGCCGAAATCGAGCTGTTGCTCACCCTGGGTCGGCATGAAGCGCTCGCGTTTCTGGCCGAAGATAGCGCGGCGCAGTTGAGCCAACTCGGCTTTCAAATAAGCATTTTCCGCGAGCAACGCTTGATGGTTCGCGAACAGCTCTGCGTAGGTGGGTTGTGGCGTGGTCGTTTCCATCGCGCATAATATAAGCATCAAGCGCGCGAAAACCTCGGACTTTTTTTAAAAAGCTGATTTTTTTTGCACGAAACTGTTTTAGCGATAGGCAGAAACTTGTGGCGCGGGCGCCGGACGATAATAGCGGGGACGTCTTCTGATGGAGGACAAATCAATGCCCTCCAAAATCAGCAGGAGTTCTTCATAGGGTAGATCTACAGCGGTTCCTTGACTGGCATGGGCCGGAAGCTGAAAGGTGCCTTGTTCGAGGCGTTTGTAAAAAAGCCAGAAGCCGGTCTTGTCCCACAGCAGAAGCTTCATGCGGTCGCGCCGACGGTTGAGGAAGATATAAACTTCGCCGCTCATGGGGTCGCGTGCCAAAATGGAGGTGACAATCCCGGACAGGCCATCAAAGCTCTTACGCATATCGGTGCCTTGGGGATAAAGATAGAACTTCAGGTGCGAAGTGAGGGCGATCATAACTCCGCCTCCAAGGCCCGAAGCAGAGAAGAGAGCAACTGGGCATTGACCGTATCGGAGAAGTGGATCAGGATGCCATTGGGAAACTCAAGAGTACAGGAGGCGGCGCGAGCGGGTAGCGTTGCTGGTTGCACGCAAAGCGGGATAAATCCGTTACGGGTTGGGGATGATAATCGAGGCTGGCGTCGAGTGGCACGATACTTTTGCAGCCAAGAGTGAAAGGTGGCATGCACCAAATTTTCTCGCTGACAAAATGCCTTTTGGGTCAACCCACTCTCAAGATATTGGTTGACGAAGGCGATTCTTGCTGCAAGTGGGCGCGATTGCTTTCTTCGACGTGACATGGAATTCCTCCTTGTGAATTTTCCGCCAACATACGATTTGGTTTACAAAGAGGAAAGATGTACTTCACCGAATGGATACGATTCAGGACGAATTGGATAGCTTTCAAATTCGTTATCATATTGCTTTCTAACATAACCAAGTTTGTTGGTTGAACCCACCAGCCCGGAGGTGCAAAATGAAGAGTCTTCGTTTATCTTTGACTATGCTTTGCTTTTTTCTAGTTCCCGGTTTTTCCATTCAAGGGCAGACGTTGTACAATGGCGTAGGGCATATACACCCGTACAACCAGGAACGATGGAACAAAGCAGGATTGCTCCGTAATATGAGTGCAGTAGTACCGAAACTGGTAATCAATATTTCGACCTTAACAGGAAATGCAGATCAAAAGGTGCAAACCGCCCTCTCTCAAGCGAGAACTCATGTCTGGAGTACGGGCGGCCTGGCAATTCTCTATTTTCCGACTGGAATCTACTATCTGACGGCTACGATTCAGTTGATTCAAAACGACAGCAATATAGTTTTTCAGGGCGCTGGCTCGGACAGGACCATTCTTGAATTTCAGTACATGAAAGATAACACCTGTTTTAACTTGTCCGGTACAGTTGGAGCCTGGTCCGACTTGAATCAAAATTTTAACAAAGAGGATTCGGTATTTCATACACCTACTGGTGGTTTGAGTGGTATTAATGCTGGAAGCTGGATACATTTTATAAAGAATAATTTTGATTATAATACACCTAACCCTCCACTTGAACCCGAAATCGTCGGTCAAATCACCCGACTCGAAGCGAAAGGCACCGATGGAAGTGGTGATTGGGGCGAAATCAAGGACGTGGCCAACATGAATTACGTCGACTCGAGTGATCCGAATTATTCTTTGAAAACCCGCAAGGTGACTCCGGTTCAAAACATCGGTCTTGAAAACCTGACAATTAATCGGTACCCGAGCCAACAGGCAACAGCGATTGTCTATAACATTAGCTTTGATGTTACCGTCAATTGCTGGGTAAAAGGCGTGGAATCGTACAAAACCTCGCGGCATCATTTTAATATTAATCGCTCCTCACACATCAAAGTATCCGGTTGTTATTTCCATGAAGCGATGAATTATGGAAATGGCGGCTGGGGTTATGGGGTCGTAACGTATGCCAGCTCGACCAATTGTCTCATTGAGAACAACATTTTTAGAAAGTTGCGGCATGCTATGGTCGCAGGTGGCGGCTCAAATTGTAATGTTTGGGAATTCAACTATTCATGTGAGCAAACCTCCTCAGGAGCTCCACCAACCTATCGCGATCTTGATTTGCATGCAAAGTATCCTTTTGGACATCTTTTTGAACATAATTTTATCGAGACCATGGGCTCCGATGATACTCACGGCGATAATGGACGATACAACGCGTTTGTCAGAAATTTTTCTTATGACGGGAATGCAGATTTTCAGAATATGGAATACTGGTCAACTTTGGGAAATATTAGATCAACGAGTCCGTTTAAAGCTCTCTTTCATTTCTTTGATACTCCGGCAGTTACAGATAGATTTGGATTCTGGGATAGTTATACTGTTTATAGGACACATAACGTTGCATATCAAAGAAGTGACGGCGATGTTGCGGAATTGCTGGACGTTTCCTATTTTTACTCACAAAGGCCTAGTTTTCTGCCATTAAATTATACCTGGCCGGCAATCGGTCCGAAAATATCGGCCACTGTCATCAGCCAGAATATTCCTGGAAAAGACAGGTTCAATAGCAGCAAGAAGACCTACCTGACCGATCCAACACCCAAGCCTTTGACAACAAGCGGTACACTACCTTATGATCAAACCTGGCCCAACGGGCACACGCTCACCGGCAACGTGCTGGTGCCTGATAATACTTTCATCCTTGTTGAGAATGGCTCAACGATCAATTTGAACGGTTACCACATCGCAAGCTTGGGAAGCGGCGAAATTATTCGGCAGGGATCGACCACTTTCTCGCCGTTCGACATCCGCGTGAAGAGCGGGGCCAAAATCGTTGGGCAGTTTTCCACAATTACATATGCACTCACCACTTCCCAACCGGGACAGGTTGTCGAGCTGGCGCCTGCGACTTATACATTTAACAACAATTTGACGATCGCCAGCGGCAAAAACCTTAGCCTTCTGGCCGGCGCCATGTTCAACTTTACCGGCAACTACAAACTTCGCGTTGAGGGAACACTCATTGCCAATGGCACTTCGTCGAACAAAATCACGTTCACGCGCAGCGGCGGCACGTGGTATGGCATTGAGTTGTATAACGCTTCAAGCTGCCAAATTTCGTACAGCAACATCTACAATGCGCAGTACGGATTGCGCGCCATCAATTCATCCCCTATTCTGACCTGGAGCACGGTCAAATATAATACCGTGGGAGTGCGGTTTGAAAATAATTCGGTCTCTTATGGAGGCGCATTGCAAGGCAACGTCATCGCGGAGAATAGCAGCGACGGCATTCAATGTTACCAATATTCTGATCCGGCGCTCAATCCCAGCAATGTCATCCGCTACAACAACTTCTATGGTGTTTATGGTGATGCTACGGCTGTTCCAAGCTTGGGATTGAGTTATCCCACAGGTTACAACAGTGTGTATTATAACACCTTTGAAGTTTGGTCCGTCTATCCCGGGACGATTTATGCGCGGTATCATTGGTGGGGCGATGCGAATCCCACGCCCAATGTCTCCGGCAATGTGGATTGGTCCAATTACCTGGATTACGACCCCAATTCCGGCCTCGGAAAGTCTCTCGCAGAAAACCCTCCAACCAAGAATTCAGAAAACCAGATCGAGGGCGAGAGCGAGGCGGATACGCTGGGAATGGCAGAAGTCGATCTTGCCTACAAAATTTTTCTCGGTGGAGAATATGAGGAGGCCTTGTCACGCTTTGAGGCAATCGTTGGCAAGTACCCTGATAATTTTTCGTCCCGGCGCGCTCTGATTTTTGTCACCCGCTCTCTCAATAGATTGAACCGGCAAAACGAGTCGCTTGCGCGAGTCGCGCAGCTTGTCCAAAACTTTACCGGCAAAGAAGTTTTCGGTTTGGCGCAATCCTTTGCCGTTGGCGAATTGGTGAAGAGCGGGCAATATGCCGAGGCCGTTGCACGATCCCAAGAAATTGTAAACAACTTTCCAGGCACGGCGCTGGCTAAGTATGCCTTGTACGATTTGGGCAGCATCCATTGGTATCGCCTGGAAGATGAAAAGACCGGAGAAACGTACTTCCGACGGCTCATTGCCGAGTGGCCGGAGGACGATCTCGCCATTTCAGCCCTCGCCACTTTGGGTGAATGGAAACCGGGGCCGGGCAAAGGCAATCAACCTGCTTCTGCGCCACTACAAAGTATCCCTCGTAATTATGGGCTTGCGCAGAACTATCCCAACCCTTTCAATCCGCAAACTGAGATTCTCTATCAAGTGCCTGAAGCAAGCCACATTATTTTAAAAATATATGATCTCCTCGGCAAGGAAGTACGCACGCTGGTGGATAAATATCATGAAGCAGGTTATCATCGCGTCCTTTGGGATGGCCGGGATCATGCCGGTCATAAAATCGCTAGCAGCGTTTATATTTACCGCTTGCTCGCGGAACCAAGTGCAGCGCGACCGGAGGGATATGTTCTTTCGAAGAAAATGATGTTGGTGCAATAAGGACATTTGAAATGCCCGTGAACATCGTCTTCGCTATTCTGTTTAATCGGCGCAGCAATCCCATATTATGAGGTCAGGCATTATGTTGAGGTTGCTTGAGCGAAAAGTTGCCTCGCAATGACTCGAAATGAAGGCATTTTAAACAGCCTGTCAGAAACGGCTCTGCTGAAAATATAGGCCCGCATCTTTTGTTAAGATGCGGGCCTTTGGTTTGATATTGTATCCCGACAGGAGTCCGAAAGAATTTCTACCTTTTACGCAAAGATTTTTTCCTGACTTTCAATCAAGTTTCTTCATCAAAGTCAAGCGCACACATGCTCATTTAATGAAATTTCCCTCCATGCGAAGACGAAACTTTATCAAAACCACGGCGCAGACTCTGACCGGGTTGCTGAGGTTATCCTTTCTACCGAAATTTTCGGGTCGGTTCGATTTGGTGAACATAGATTTCGAAGGCTGTGACATCGATCCGTGCGACGAGACTTACTGGTCACTTGTACGCGAGCAATTCCCACTGACGCGCGATCGCATTTATCTCAACACCGGTGGGCTAGGCGCCTCCCCCTATGCGGTCATTGCGGCCGTGCAAAGCAAGATGGACGAGCTCGAGCGCATCTGCGAGACCGGACACAGCGAAGAGTTATGGCATGACATCAAAGTGAAAGCCGGACAAATCCTGGGCTGCAAGCCGGAAGAGATCACCTACACACGCAATGCGACGGAAGGCATTGCCATCGTTTGCAACGGCCTGCCGCTCAAACGCGGCGATGAAGTGATCACCACGACCCACGAACACGTAGGCAATACTCTGTCCTGGCTGGCCCGGCAGAAGCGCGACGGTATTGTCATGAAGACATTCGAGCCTTCCACGAAATCCTCGCAGGAAAATTTAGAGCGCATGCAAAAACTGCTGACCAAGCGCACGCGCGCCATCAGCATCCCTCATATCACCACTTCCACCGGCCAAGTTCTTCCGGTCAAACAAATCGGGGAATGGGCTGCGGCCAATAGGTTGTGGTATTTCGTCGATGGCGCGCAAGCCGCGGGTATGTTGCCGCTGAATATGCACGACCTCGGCTGTCACGCCTATGCCACCAGCGGGCACAAATGGCTGCTGGGTCCGAAGGGCACGGGCCTGCTGTATGTGCGTGAAGATGCACTCGATCTGATCGATGCCAAGCATCTTGGCGGCTACTCCAATATCGGTGATTTCGACATGGTCACCGGCACATTTCAGTTTCACCCAACGGCGCAACGTTACGAATATGGCACCGTAAGCGCACCGCTTTTTGTCGGACTCGCCGCAGCCATGGATTTCTTGCTGAAAATTGGCGTGGAAAACATCTGGCGGCGCGACTTCGCCATGGCTTCGGCTCTGAAAGAAGGCTTAAACAAGCTCGGTGTGGAAGTCAACTCGCCACAGCACCCCGACGAACACAGCGCGATCATCACCTTCACTTTGAAAAATATGGATCGCAACAAGCTGCAAACATTTCTGTCGGAAAAACACAAACTCCGCACGCGCGGCATTTATGAAGGCGGCCTGGATGCCATTCGCATCTCGCTGCATCTCTACAATTCTTTTGCCGAAGTGGAGCAGGTTTTGGAGGGTGTGCGGGCAGCGGGAGGGGGGTGACGGATTGGTGGATTGGTGGATTGGTGGATTGGTGGATTGGTGGATTGATGGATTGATGGATTGGTGGATTGGTGGATTGATGGATTGATGGATTGGTGGATTGGTGGATTGGTGGATTGGTGGATTGGTGGATTGGTGGATTGATGGATTGATGGATTGATGGATTGATGGATTGGTGGATTGGTGGATTGGTGGATTGGTGGATTGGTGGATTGATGGATTGGTGGAGTGATGGATTGGTGGAGTGATGGATTGGTGGATAAGTGGATCGAGGGATCATGTATTATCGGTATCCAACAATCCATCAATCCAATTCTCCAATACTCCATCACTCCAACAATCCAACCTTCAGAGGTGGTGCATGCGTATCGGCTTTGTGACAGATGAAATCGCCGCCAATGTAGAAGAGGCGATTGATACTGGCCTATCCTGGGGCATTCGGGATTTTGAATTGCGTATGATGGGCGAGCGCCGTGTGCCGGCGGTGGATCCTGGTGATATTCAGCGGGTCGTTGCTCTGCAACGAAAACATGGACTGCGCATCACCGCGCTTTCTCCCGGTGTGTTCAAAGGAACGCTGCAAGATGACGCCCTGCTTATGCGCGAATTGAACGATACCTTGCCGGAAACATTTCGCCTCGCCAGGCTTTTTGACACCAAAATCGTCATCATTTTTGGCTTCAAACGATCATCCCAGGATGAGGTTGAAGATGAGAAAAGAGCGGTTGATGTTTTTCATCACGCCGCGATGCTGGCAAAACAACATGGATTAATCCTGGCCATCGAAAACGAGCCTGGCTTTTGGTGCGATACCGGCGCAAACACTGCGCGCATTCTGGCGCTGGTGAACTCAAAACATCTACGCGCGAATTGGGATCCGGGCAATGCCATCGGCACGGAGGAAATGCCCTTCCCTGACGGCTACAATGCCTTGAAGAAATGGATCGGCAATGTGCATGTAAAAGATACGATAAAAGGTACTTTGGTTGAATGTGTGCCGGTGGGCGAGGGCAAAGTGGATTGGCAAGGCCAATTGCAAGCGCTGGCGCGCGATAAAATCGTCGAGCATGTCACGATTGAAACGCATTGCTTGCCGTTGATGGAGAATTCAAAAAAGAATTTGGAAGTGGTGCGGAGAATTTTGGCTAAGGCGGAATGAATTGACAATTGAACGAATTGAGTTTTGCCAGAATAAACAGAACATGTCATTCTGAAAGAATCTTCCCACGCATTGGGCACAATTCCAAAAATGAGCCATTATTCCAGCGCTTGGGAAGATTCCTGCTGAATGACATTCTAAATGGCATCGTAGCGATGCGCAATTAGCAAGCCGGCCTAACGTTTAGAACAATTCAAAAAGATCATTTCGTGAAACCCGTTTATCACTTCATCTCCCACTCCCACTGGGATCGCGAATGGTATAAAACCTTCGAAACCTTTCGCCTCGATCTTGTGGACATGATCAATTCGCTCTTGGATATCTTTGCGAACGATCCGGAGTATGCCCATTTCACGCTCGATGGCCAAACCATCGTGCTCGAAGACTACGCAGAGATCATGCCGGAGCGCGCACAGGAGCTCCGCCGCTTGATCCGAGCGGGAAGGATTTCCATCGGGCCGTGGTATATTCTGCCTGATGAATTTCTCGTCTCAGGGGAATCCACCGTGCGCAATTTGCTCATGGGCAAAAAGGTGGGAAACGAATACGGCCCGGTCATGCCGGTCGGTTATATTCCAGATTCTTTCAGCCATCTGGCCATGATGCCGGCGATCTTGCGTGGTTTCGATATGGATACCGCAATCGTCTATCGCGGCTTTGGCGGCGAGCCGGGACAGGAAAAATCCGAATACCGCTGGCGCGCGCCGGACGGTTCAGAAGTGCTGATGATACATCTGCCACCAAACGGTTACGGTGATGCCTACATTGGCGAAAACAGCGTGGAGGCATTCCGCCGCAAGGGCCGTGAGCTCAAGGCGATGCTCGATCCGCGCGCGACCACACGGCATCGTTTGTGCATGAATGGCGGCGACCATCACTTTCCAGAACCGTATTTACCGCAAGCGCTGCACGTGATGTCGGCGGAGGAGGAAGGTGATTTCATTCACAGCAGTATTCCGGCATATATTGAAGCAGTCAAGAGCGATTTACACCAGAATCAAACTGTTCTGCGCCGGATCGAAGGCGAATTGCATTGGGGTTTTCGCTACGCATTTGCCGTGCAATCGGGCGTATATTCGTCGCGCATGTATATCAAGCAAGCGAATTACGCCGCGGAAAAGCTGCTCACGCGCTACGTCGAGCCCCTGGCCATGTGGGCGACGCTGGCGGGCCGGCAGCAGCTTTATCCCATGATGGAGCATGGCTGGAAACTTTTGCTGCAGAATCATCCGCACGACTCGATTTGCGGCTGCAGTGTCGATGCCGTGCATCGCGAGATGATGACGCGCTTTGAGCGCGTGCAGCAGGTTGGCGAGTCTGTGATTGATAAATCCCTGCGCCATCTGCATCCTGACGCCTGGGACGGCACGGAGAGCGTGCTCGTCTTCAATCCCATTTTGCGCCGCACCTGCCATGCGGCGGCGGCACAAATCGAATTCTTCCGACAAAAAATCGTAGTGGGATTGAATCCCAATGTGCAGACGGAAAAACCACTGCCGCCGATTTCCGGTTTTCGTCTGCGTGATGAAAATGGCGACGAAGTTCCATATCAAATTATACAGCACGACACCGAAGACCACGGGTTGCGCTACAGTGACTATTCTTATCCCTCCAAAAGGTTGGTCGAGCGATTTCACTTGTTGGTCGATGCTCAAAAAGTACCCGGCCTCGGTTTTGCCCGCTATCGCGTTGAATGGGCAGAGAAAATGCCCGTCTACCAGACTCATTTATATGCCGGTGAGAGTGCTTTGGAAAATGATTTTATTCGCGTAACGGCCCGGCCAAACGGCGGTGTTGACCTCCATGACAAACGCACCGGCCAGCAATTCAATGGCTTGCATGTGTTTGAAGACGGAGGCGATGCGGGAGACGAATACAATTATTCCCATCCACCTCAAGACGAAATCGTCACTTCAAAAAATGCCCGGGCGAAGACCTCGTTGTTGGAGGCCGGCCCCCTTCGCGCGACCTTGGAAATTCGCTTGAATCTACCCGTACCTGGAGGTGCGGAAGCACCTTACAAACGCCGCTCGCCGCAACACGTCGCTCTGCCGATATGCACGCGCGTGAGCTTGTATCATAACCAGCCGTGGGTGGAATTTCAGACCACCGTAGAGAATATTACGAAAGACCATCGTTTGCGCGTGCTGTTTCCTTCCAGATTGCGCACGAATGTCAGCTATGCCGATGGTCAATTTGGAATCACGCGACGCGAGCATCGACCCATAGATCCTGCGGAATTCAAGATTGAGGTACCGGCTGCCGTGCATCCCATGCAACGTGGTGTCACTCTACTCGAGGGCGAACGTGGCTTAACCATTGCTACGGCCGGATTACCGGAATATGAATTAAAGTTGGATGATCCCGGCACGCTGGCAATTACGTTACTGCGAAGCGTCGGACGACTTTCCGGTGGCGATTTACTAACGCGTCCCGGCGGCGAGGCCGGATGGATTACGTACACGCCGGAAGCTCAATGCCCGGGCGCACACACTTTTCGTTACGCCCTGATCCCGCATTCCGCGCAAGATTTTCTTTCCTATAATTATGTGAATGAGCAATTGGAGGCTTTTCATCTGCCCTTGTGCGCGTGGCGTCGTGGCGGCGGACCGGCAATCGCTCTCGCAGGTTTTGGTCTAGAGCTGTCACCTGCAGCACTCGTGGTCTCGACGTGCAAGCCTGCCGAGGATGAACAAGGATTTGTTCTGCGCGCATACAATCCTACTGCTGATAGTGTGCGGGGTGAACTGTTTTCTGCTCGCGCGCTGCGCTCGGTTCATTTGACTCAACTCAACGAGCGCGACGTGCAAGAATTGCAGCTTGAAGATCCGAAGCGGCTGTGGTTCAATATCGCGCCCAATCAAGTTATTTCATTGCGATTGCAGTTCGTAGTCGCGCCTTCAGGCGCGTGATTGCAATAAGAGTTCGGTCCCTGAAGGGACTACTACAAACAAACTTTTCCAAATGCATGACTCCAAAACATGCTGACCACTATGCTCGCGCCATGACGCGCATTCCCTGGGCCACGCAGACCAATGCCAAGCGCTGGCGGCCGGAGTATGGCGAGGCCATGCCGCCATTCATTAAACGGGCGCAAGGCTGCCGTATTTGGGATTTGGATGATCGTGAGTATATCGACTTCCGCTGCGCGCTCGGCCCCATCATTCTGGGTTATCGTTGCCCGGAGGTCGAATCCGCGGTGCGTGTGCAACTGAATAGCGGCGTACTGTTCAGCATGGCCAGCCCGCTCGAGCTCGAAGCCGCCGAAGCATTCTGCCTGAACGTGCCGTGGGTGGAACAAATTCGTTTCATGAAAACCGGCGCCGATGCCTGCACGAGCTGCGTGCGGCTGGCGCGCGTTTATACCGGCCGCGAGCATATTCTCACCTGCGGCTATCATGGCTATCACGATTGGTCCGCGCTGAGTTGGCCCAACCCCGGCGTACCGCGGGTCTTGCATGACTACGTGCATGAGATCAAATATGGCGATCTCGAGGCCGTCAAGCGCGTTTTCAGCGAACACGGCCACGAGCTTGCCGGTGCGATCGCGGTGCCTTATGAGTGGAATGAAGACACGGGAGAAAAATTCATAGCATTGCTGCGTTCTAATTGTGATCACTACGGCGCCGTGCTCATCTTCGACGAAGTGCTCACGGGCTTTCGCCTGGCGCGCGGCGGTGCTCAGGAGTACTATGGCATCGCCCCGGATTTGGCCGCCTTTGCCAAGGCCATGGCCAACGGCTATCCGGTTTCCGCATTTGCCGGCAAGCGGGAATTTATGCAAATGCTCGACCAGACCATTATCACCACGACGTACGCCGGCGAGCTGCTCTCGTTAGCTGCATGCAAAGCAACAATGGCAATCATGCGCGAGCAACCGGTGCACGATCATATCAAAACGATGGGTAAGCGCTTGCAAGACGGTTTCCAGGAAATTATCAATGCCACCGGTTTGCCTGCGCATGCGGCCGGCCTGCCACCCGCGCCCTTCATACAGTTTGATGGGGCAAGCGAACAGGAAAACGTGCACTGGCAGAACCGTTTGTTTGCGCAGCTTTTTGCGCTGGGGGTGTTTCCGAGTGAGAGATGGTTTATCAATTATTCGCATCAGCCTGCGGATATTGATCAAACCTTGGAGAAACTGCATAAGGCCGCTCAAATGATTTGCTGAGATTCTTACCATTGCAAACAATAAGTCATTCAGCAGGAATCTTGTGACGCACTTGGCGCAGTGCTTGATGCTCCACAAGATCCCTTCGGGATGACATGGTAGTCAATTGCGAGCTAACACCGTGGGCCGGAATCAAGGTCCAATTGCCGTGTGAACAGAAATTTGAATTCCATTAAACCATGACAACCAGCAACCTCCTCTACTTCGACAGCTTTGCCGCTATTGGCCGCCGCGCGGGTAAAGACCCCGAGGCCCCTTGGACCACCGAGCAATTGCTCGATGAAATGGAACGCTGTTGTGTGCACGGGGCGCTGGTGTATGCACATCAAGCAAAGGAAGTGCATCCGGAAGTGGGAAATCCCCTGGTGCTGGATGCTTGCCGGAAGCATCCCCGGCTCTATCCCTGTTGGGTGGCGCTGCCGCATCACTCGGGTGAATTCCTACACCCGCACGATCTTCTGCCTGAGATGCAAAGGCAGGGCGTGCGCGCGCTCAAACTCTTCCCACGCATCTACAGGCACGCGGTCGATCATGGCACCCTGGGCGATTTGCTCGCGGCCATGCAAGATACCGGCACCTTGCTGATCGTCGATCGCGGTGAATATGGTCCGGCCGTACAAATCGAATGGCAGGAAATCGCGTGGATTTGCGAAAACTTCCCTCGCCTGCCCTTCCTGTTGCACAGCGTGCGCTGGGAAGCCACACGCATGCTCATCCCCCTGGCCGATCGCTATTCGAATCTGCATTTCGAGTTTTCCAACTATCAGGGCAACCGCATGCTGGAATTTTGGTGCCGCCGCCTCGGGCACGAACGGCTTTTGTTCGGCACTGAGGCTTTGGAGAAAAGCATCGGCGCCGCACGGGCATATCTGGACTATTCCGAGCTCAGCGACGAACAACGCAAAGCCATTGCTGGAGGAAATCTCCAACGCTTGCTGCACCTGCCCGAACCTCCTCCCGATTATTCGGCGTACGTACCACAGGATGGAATTATTGAAAAGGCATTGCAGGGGCAACCGATTACCGATTCAATCGTGATTGACGCACACGCGCACTTGGGTCAGCGCGGCACGCGCGGCGCCGCCATGGTGTTCATGAATGAATGCGATGGCAAAGCCCTGGTTGAGCGTAATCGCCGCTTGGGTGTGCAGCAAACTTGCGTCAGCGCGTGGACCGCCATCTGGACCGACTACGTTTTAGGCAATGAAGATACCCACCAGGCGATGATGGAATTCCCCGAGGAGATCGTCGGATATGCCGCTCTGGATCCCAACTACGTGAAGGATTGGGCGAGCGAGCTGCGCTATTATTATGAAACATGCGGTTTTCGCGGGATGAAGCCATATTTCCCGCGGATGGGCGTGCCTTACAATGATCCGCGCTTTGAGCCGTGGTGGAAGTACGGCCACGCACATCATTTGTTCGCGCTGATGCATCCTTCGGAGAATTTCAAGCAAGAAATGCCCGACCTCGCCAGAAAATATTTCAACGTCAATTTTGTGCTGGCGCATTCCGGCTGGACCTGGCAGGTGGCACGGCATCATGTCGCGCTCGCCAAAGAGTTTCCGAACTGTTATTTGGAAATCACTTTTACTTCGGTCACCAATGGCACAATCGAGTACATGGTGCACGAGCTGGGCTCGGGGCGCGTCCTGTATGGCTCCGACGCGCCCATGCGCGACCCCTTTCCGCAATTCGGCTGGGTGGCATACGCGAATATTTCCGAAGCAGACAAGCGCAACATTCTCGGCAGGAATATGCAGCGGATTTTGGAACAGGTGAAATTGCCTTCGTTCCATCAAAAACTGAAGAACCGGTTATAGAAGAACCACGAAACACACGAAATACACGAAAAAAAGCCCACGCATTTTCGTGTGTTTCGTGTATTTCGTGGTCCAATAGCGGCGTTTTAGAGACCCCAAGCTGAGGCGATCTTCTCACAACCTCTTCAAACAACAACAATCTTTTTCGTGTGTTTCGTGTAGTTCGTGGTCCAATAGCCGCGCTTCTGAAAATCTACGTGGAGGCAATCTTGTCACAACCTCTTTGGGGAAAATACGAGCAACTGCGCCCGGCGCAGATTGCAGCGATTCGGGCACGGGCTCCGATTGCCTACTTGCCCTGGGGCGCGTTGGAGTGGCACAGTTATCATGCGCCCGTTGGCCTGGATGGCATTAAAGCGCAGGGGCTTTGTGAAGCCCTGGCCAAAGAAACCGGCGGTGTGGTTTTGCCCGCGGTGTACGTGGGCACGGACACGATCAAGCCTTACAAAGGCTTTCATCATACGATGGAACATAGTGCCGCAACCGTCACGAAACTGTGCCTGGAATTTCTTGATCAAATCGCAGACGAAGACTTCAAAGTGATCGTGTTAATTACCGGACACTACGGTGAAGGCCACGTGCAAGCCATTCAGGCGGCCGCTGAGGATTTTCGCGCGCGCCATCCTGAAGTCGGGCTTTGGGCATTTCCCGATTCTGTGCCTTTGGAGGGCGTCTATCCCGCAAATCACGCAGCGCGCGGCGAGACCTCGTTTCAACTGCTGTTTCAGCCGGAGTTGGTGGAAATGAGCACCCTGCCCGCCGAACGCGAAACCACGCTCGAAGACGACGGCGTGTGGGGCGAGGACCCGCGCCAGGCAAGCGCGGCGGAAGGGCTGAATATGCTGCAGGTCTTCCTGAAGAATGCTCTCCCAAGAATTCGAATACTGCTGCGGGAGCATGCCGGATGAAATACCGCGCATTGGGACGCACCGGCATGCGCTGCAGTGAAATCGGGCTCGGCACATGGGCTTTTGCTGCGCAGATTTATGGTGAAGTTTCAGAACGCGTGGCTTTGAACACCATCGCGGCAGCGCTCGATAGCGGCGTCAACTTTTTTGATACAGCGCCGCTCTATGGCACTCGCACACGCGACGGCGTGGCTGAAGAAATTCTGGGCAAAGGCCTGGGTGCAAGCCGCGACAGGGTGATCCTCTCCAGCAAGTTCGGGCGAAATTCTTCCGAAGGGAACGCGCCCAACTTTCATGCCCAACGCGCGCGCACCTCGGTGGAAGAAAGCCTGCGCCGTTTGCGCACGGATCATATCGACGTGCTGTTCTTTCATTCGCCGTTCAGTGTGGAGGAGATTCATGATGACGTGTGGGAAGAGCTGGATAAGCTCAAAAGCGAGGGCAAGATCCGCTTCGCCGGCCACTCCATCTCGAAATTTGAAGACACGCAGCACCTGGCGCGCGCATGGGCGGCGGCAAAAAAAATCGACGTGATTCAAGTCGTGTACAGCTTGTTGAACCGCGAAGCGCGGCAGCTTATTCGTGACTTGGGCCAGGAGGATATCGGGCTCGTAGCGCGCGAGTCTTTAGTTAATGGCTTTCTTTCCGGAGCGATCACGCGCGATACGGTTTTTCCACCCCATCATTTGAATTCGCGCTATGCGAGAGAAGAAATAGTCGCGCGCGTCGAGCAAATCGAGCGGCTCGGCTTTTTAGTGCGCGGCGACATCCGCACCCTGCCGCAGGCCGCCATGCGCTGGGTACTGGATCAACCCGGCATTTCTCTGGTGCTTTCCGGTGCGAGCAGACCAGGTGAGATTCTGGATTGCGTTGTCGCTTCAGACGCCGAGTCTTATTCCATTGAAGAAATGCAGCGCGCGGAGGCTGTGCACACGCGAGATTTTCAGGCAGCATAGAGGTTATAGAGGTTCATTGACCAGCTCTGTTCATGTCATTCAGCAGGAATCTTGGTGAGTTTTACCGAAGCCTGCTAGGCCGCAGAACTGAGGGCCGGAGGCGACTCTCACCAAGATTCCTGCTGAATGACGGGGACGTTGTGTACGATCACAGAGCATACACGCTGTGACGATTCATGAGAAAACGCATATGATCACTCCTCTTCCCACGCAACCATCAAGCGCCGGCAAGGCGCATTTCGATCGCGAAGGCTACGCCATCTTTCGCAAGGTGCTCGAGGCGGGCTTGGTCGAGGAAGCCCGGCAGCATGTTGACTGGCTCTTGCAGAAGAACCCCGATACCCGGCCGGAACAGCTCCATCATTTTTTAATGACGGACGATCCGTTTTGGGTCCGGTTGATTAGCGATGACCGCCTGCTCGACGTTGCGGAGCAATTCATCGGTCCGAACATTGCACTTTTCGCTTCGCATTATATTTGCAAGAGGCCTTACGACGGGCAGGCGGTGTTATGGCATCAGGACGGGACCTACTGGCCGCTGGAGCCAATGGCAGTCGTCACACTCTGGCTGGCGATTGACAACGCGGACGCGGAGAACGGTTGCATGCGTGTATTGCCGCGCACGCAGCACTTGCTTTTGCTGGCGCCGGAGGAACTGATCACACGAAACGACGATAACAACGTGCTCGGCTCTGGAATCGACCCGGCGCAAATTGATGAAACGCAGGCTGTGGATATCGTGCTCCAAGCCGGCGACGTTTCGGTGCATCACCCCAACGTCATTCACGGCTCGAATGCGAACACCTCGGCGCGCTGGCGCCGCGGCTTGACGATTCGTTACATTCCTTCGACGACGCGCATCCTCACGGAAAAAATCTTCCCGAGCGCCTTCATGCTGCGCGGCCGAGCGGAAGAGGGCGTGAATGAGTACAATCGCTGGCCGCAATATGTCGAGGGCAGGCACATGCCATTCAAAGACTGGCGGGAATGGAACCAAACGTGCGCGAGGAAGAATCAGGAGGTTCGTGAGGTTTCGTAGTTGACCCTTCAGGGTCAAGACGCTCGGATTATTCGGCGCCTAAAGGCGCGACTACAAACCCGCTCAATGCTCGTGTTTTGACGCCTTCGTAGAATGGTAGCCCGCGTTCAGGCGAAATTGGCGGGGCGAAAGCGAAGTGTAGCGCTTGAAGATACGGTAGAAATGCGCGAGATCGTTGAAGCCGGAGGAGAAACAGATGGAAATAATCTCCTGATCGGTCTCCGCCAGCAGGCGCTGCGCGTAGCGGGTGCGATGGAAGTGGAGATATTGCATGAACGTCACGCCGTACACGGCCTTGAATTGATTGGTGAATTGCCGGACACTCAAACACGCCATGCGCGCCATGTTTTCGACCGAGACCGGCTCGAAAAAGTTTTTCTCAATGTAACGCGCCACGTGCTGGATGCGGTTGACCGTGGGCTTATCGCCGGGGAATTGCTGTTCCACCGGGATGTTGAGATAGATGCGATTGAGCGCGACCACCAGGCTCAATAAATTGGCTTGAATGGCAGGCACGAAACCGGCCGCCTGCATTCTTTGCTCGTACAAAATCTTCCGGATCATGCGCGGCAGATCATAGGCGGCATAATCGTGCGAAGTCAGCGGTTTGAGATGCCTGCCCGCCAGCGTGTTGAGCTGCTCGATCTGTTCGTTAAACGAGGCCAAATGCTCAAGGCTGTTGTTGCGCACGACCAGAATGTAAAGCGAGAGAGGCGCGCCTTCTTTATCGCGTAGAAAATGCGTGGCTCCGCGGGAAATGACCAGCACCTGTTCGCGATCGAGAGGCACGGCGCGCCGTTCAATGAAACAACTTGCCGTGCCTTCGAGAATGTAATAAATTTTCGTATAGTTATTTCGGGTCGGCGGCATCACGAAACCCCGCTCGTGGTGGCTCTCTGCAATACTGATGCCGTAGGGGGGAATGACGATTTTGACCGGCTTTTTGGTGAGGCGGACCGCTTCCTCGGATGCAACAGGCATACCCATCATAGCGCCCTCTCCATCCAACCTACCGTGCGATGCGATATTGCGCCCATCCTGGCTGATGCCAAAATTGCAAATAAAGAAGTCCTGCGATACCAAGAAAATCGTGCAGATAATCTAATATTCGTAGCCATGATGTCAAGGCCTTTTTATCGAACTGCGAGATTCTATTATGCCCAAGCCCAGCTTGCAAACAACGACGGTCGGCAGTTATCCGGTGCCGCTCTGGCTCCGAACCTTTGGCACCAAAGAGCATCTGCGCGATGCGATTATGGTGGTGCTCAAAACGCAGGAGCTCGCCGGGATCGATCTGCTGGTGGACGGTGAGCTGTATCGTTGGGATCTCAATCACCCCGAAACCAACGGTATGATTGATTATTTTATCCGGCCCATGGCCGGGGTGCAGACTTCGTTTTCACGCAAAACGCTCGAGGCGTTTCGCCAAAACAGCGGCATGGCGTATCGCGCCGAGCCGGCCGGCATCGTGGTCGAGGCGCTGGGCGCGGGCACGTTGAACCTGCTGCGAGACTATGAATTCGTGCGGCCGCTCGCGCGCAAGCCTCTGAAATTCACGCTCACCAGCCCGTACATGCTGGCGCGCGTCTTGGTGAATCAACATTACAAAAACTTTCAAGAAGTCGTCATGGCGCTTGCGGAGGTTCTGGCCGAACAAGTCGAAGGGATCAACGCCGAGGTCATACAGATCGATGAAGCGAATCTCACCGGCAATCCCGATGATGCGGATTTGGCCGCGGCCGCGATCAACCGCATTTTCAAACACGTAAAAACAAAAAAGGCCGTGCATCTATGTTTTGGCAATTACGGCGGCCAGCGCGTGCAGAAGGGAACATATGAGCGCCTGGTGCATTTCATAAACAATCTAAGCTGCGATCACGTTGTGTTGGAGATGGCGCGGCGGCCCGAATCTGACAAACAAATGCTCGCGCAGCTCAAGCCCGAGATGGGCATTGGTCTGGGCGTCATCGATATCAAAGACAATCAAGTAGAATCGCCGGAAGAAATTGCACGCCGCATCGATGCCGCCGCTAAATTGATGGGCGCGGAGAGAATTCACTACGTTCATCCCGACTGCGGTCTATGGATGCTGCCGCGTTCGGTTGCAGACGCCAAGCTGCGAAATTTGGTCGACGGACGGGATTTGTTCGTCGGGAAGGTGAAGCCTTAGACTAAAAACTGTCCACCAGATTGAAAAAGCGACCAACGAATTCTGAATAGAATTCGTTGGTCGCTTTTTCATCGTAAAAAACATTGAGAATCTCTTTCTGATTTTGCCGTGCCAATCGCCTGAACTATGGAAGCCTCCGAGCACTTCTATTCCGATGATCCTGCCGTGGGCCACCCCGACGTGCGCACCACGTTGGCAGGCGTTAACTATTTCTTTCTCGGCAATGGCTACATCACTGCGGCAATCCAGGTTTGTACTTCGGGACAGGGCACGCCTCTAGGCCTCTTGTTGATGTCGCCGGAGGTTTTCGGGCCGAAACGGAACGCCTTGAGCCTCGATCTGCAGGCCGGGCTCACGGCAACCATGGTGCAACTGCATGTACGCGGCGAAGTCTTTGTTGCGCTGCCCTCCCAAGTGTCGGCTTCATGGCAGGAGCAGGGTCATCTTCCCGTCGTGCGTGTTACCTGGCGAAGCGCGAGCTATGATATTTGTGAAAGCTTCTATTGTCCCGATCGCTCCACCTCCCGTTTGATTCGCACGATCTCGATCAAGAACACTTCCCCTCAAACTCAAACCATCCGCGTGCAAACCGGAATTCTCGCCGATCAAATCAAAAAAGATTTCACGCTGGCGGGGAGCGAAGAGCAAACCTGCTTTCTGGAGTACCGGCTGGCGCCGGAAGGCGCGGCGCCCACCGCCGTGCAATTGCGCTGGCTCGAGCACACTGCACCCGCGCCAGACGCCCGGAAATATTGGCAGGGAGTCGCCACTGTGCGCAGCGATTCACCGGTTTTGAATCATCTCTATCAAGCGGCGCGCAATCAACTGCACGCGACCATTGCCTCTTCGGGCCGTTCCGATGCAAGCTTCTGGCAATACAATCTGGAATGGGCGCGCGATCAAGCGATGCTGGTGCAGGGCTTGACCTATTCCGGCCAGTTCGAGCGCGCCCGCACGATGCTGAAACGAATGCTGCAAGAGCTGGTCACCGCAGAAGGCGATACCGTAGATTCCAGCCGCAAGCGTCCTGCGGAAGAAGTCGAGCTGGATCAGAACGGCGTGCTGCTGCATACGATGCGCACTTACGTTGATTGGACCGGCGATCTCGAATTGGCGCGCGAGCACTGGCCGCGCATTCGCGCCATTGCGAACTTTCCGCTCAAACCCGTCTTTCGCCATCCCGAGGTCTTTCTGCTGCACAATCAACGCGAGTTTTGGGAACGGCACAGCTTGTTCGGGATCGAAGACGGCATGGAGCTGATGTATCAGTTCTATCCTTCTTTGGGATTGAACGATGCGGCCTATTTGGCGCGACTGCTCGGGTGTGAGCAGGAGGCGCGCGTTTGGCAGGCATCTGCCGAGTCCATTAAACATGCGATGCTGTTCGACGCCAAATATGCTCTCGTAGATGAAGGCCATTTCATCAAAAGGCGCAGATTGGATGGAAGCATTCAAACCGAGGCATTCTTGCGTGATGCAGCTTCCTTCCCTCCCGGCATTCCGCTGCGCCAGCCCGGCCCGCATTATTTGAATCCGGACAGCTCAACCGCCTTGCCGATTGCTTTGGAGTTTGTCGATCCTCGCGGCGAGCTGGCGCAGAATACGCTTGCAGATCTGGAGCAACTTTGGAACTTGCGTTGGGACATGGGAGGCTACGGTCGCTATCACGTGACTTCAGAACAGGATTCGCCGGGGCCCTGGCCGTTCGCTGCGTTGTTCATCGCGCGCGCTTATTTCGAAGCCGGCAATGATGAAAAGGTCTGGCGAGTTTTAAACTGGCTCATGGCCGTACCGGGCGGCAAGGCCGGGACTTGGTTTGAATTTTACGGGCCGAGGCCGATTCCGCCCTGTCCGCAAGTCGGCATTATCCCCTGGACCTGGGCGGAAATCATTGCGCTCTTCATGCATCATATGCTGGGGATACGGCCGGAGTGGCAGCACTTGCGCTTGCGGCCGCGTTTATTGCGAGGCGTGAATCGAATGGAAGGTGCACTGCGGCTGAGAAATATGCGATTGAAAATGAGCATGGAACGAGTTGAAAGGAAGCAGCAGACTGGGCTATGGATGGACGGGCATCATTACCCCTTTTCACAAGACGGTTTCACGCTACCCTGGCCGGAGCGTGATTTGTTCATAGAAGTCAAAGTGCAATGATCATCCTGCAGAACTGAAGGCCTTAACCGCGTAGACGCAAAGAGCGCAAAGGGTCTTACAGACCTCTCCTGGTGTTCTTTGCGGTTAAGTTTTTGGCTAGGGCTCGTCTTCTCGTTGAGGATAAAGCTATTGAAATTTTTTTCAAGTTTTTTGCCTTAAATCCTACATCAGTTTTCAGCCGAGCTGAAAACCGAAGCCGTCTCGGCGTGGCAGCTTCTTTTTCGACAGGATTAACAAGATTAACAGGATTGCTCTTTATCTTGTAAATCTTGTTAATCCTGTCAAAACTTTCAGGTTTTATTTTATGTTTGTTTCTTTAAGCGCTTTAATCTTCAGCAGGGCCTTTTGTTTATGACTGACCTCGACTAAATCGCCATAAATCTCCGGTCGCCGCGAAGCGGTCACAGCCAGCGTGCGATCATATTTCTGTTCAAAGAAAAATTGCGTCACCCGCTTTTGTGTCAAATCCACCTCATGGGTCAAAACACCGATATCGCGCCCCATGTCCGCGAGCACCAAACCATCACGCCCGACCACGCCACTGCGACCGATCATCATCCCGGGCTTCCATACCCCTTCTGGATAGCCATAACAGGCGGAAACCAAGTACAGACCGGTATCGATAGCACGCGCGCGATAGCGAATTTCCCAATCCACTTCCCCCCAACTCGCCTGCACGTGGGGGAACAACAAAATCTCCGCACCTTTCAGCATGAGAATCTGCGCCACTTCGGGATACTCGATATCCATGCAGGTCATGATTCCCACCTTGCCAAAATCGAGCTCGAACACCGGCAGGTCTTTTCCGGGCTGTATGCCGAGCTTTTGTTCCGCTATGGTGGGATGCGCTTTTTGATAGCAACCGGCGATTTGTCCTCGGCGATTGAGCAGGACAACATAGCTGGACAAGACGTCACGCAACATGCCAAAGAGCGGCAACGCAATGTTCATCTGGTATTTCTTTGCGTAACGCCCTACCATGCGGGTGAATGCGCCTGGAATCGGCTCCGGAACATATTCGCGCGTGTTGCTTGACCACGTGCGATGATGCAGATTCGCGTACTCGCCCAACAGTACCAGATCAGACGTGCGCGCGCCGGCAGTTTTCAACATGGCCTGAATATGCTTGCGGTTGTTGGCCTGTTTCTCGGTGAAAGAGCGGCCGGCAATCACGGTGGGCAATTGAATCGTACTGATACGGACGGGACGCGGCATGGTGACTGTCCCATGAATTAGTGAAAGGCGATAACTATTGCTTATCTAAACGGATTGAGCGGATTGCACAGATTCATTTGCCGGAAGCATCATCCGTTCAATCCGATGAATCCGTTTACATTTCTTTTTTGTGTGCAATGGTTACGAAGTGCAAAGCTTTGGCCTTCTGCTTAAAATACCAAACCATCCACAATCCCACAGCGAGCGTGCTGAAACCGGCAACAGCATTCAACCAAAACGCGGCACGCGACGCCGGCACAAACATGAGCAAGAGCAGCACCAAGCCAACGCCGGCGGTTAACACCCCAATGACTTTGTAAGATTGCATCGCGTTGACGTCCCAGCGCTGTTCTGCAGCCGTAACCGGCGTTTGCAATTCTGCGGCGAATGCAGCAATGCGCGCGCGTGTGTGCGGGTCGCGATCTCGCCCGAAAGATGAAAGGAAGAATACCAACGCACTGGATAGCACTCCGACAAAAACATTGGCTTCGTACTGGTGTGCGGAGAAATCAAATACCACGTTGCACGCCAGCACCAGCAACAACCCGGTCAATGCTGAGGCAATGGCAGACCATGAAGGCGTCTTGGTATATACGAATCCCAGCATGACCGGCGTGAGCATTGACGGCGTAAACCAGGAATAGTACATCAAAGCGAATTCAAAGACGCCTTTGGCCTTTTGCACAATCAATGCCGAGCCCACCGCCAATCCACCCAGCATCAGCACGATCACCCGTCCCATCCGTACCTGTTGCTTTTGCGAAGGCTCCTGCTGTGTAAAGTTTTTATTGATTCGTACGTAAACATCCCGCACCAAAATCGAGGCGAGATAGTTCAACCCGGTGTCCACCGCACTGGTGGTAGCGGCCAGCAGCGCCGACATGGTGATGCCGATCATGCCATTGGGCAGCAGCGTGAGTGCCAGCGTGACGAAAGAAGCCTCCGCCGGTTCTGCAAGCTGCGGCCAGATCGTTTTGATCGAAGGAAACAACAGCCGGGCGGCCATCGTTGGCGTGATCCACAACAGCGGCAGCAAAAAACTCAGCACGCTGCACAGTAACGCCATCTTGCGGGCGTCGCGCTCGGTTGGCACGCTCTCGTAGCGCTGCCCAATAAACCACGCGGCATTGTAGCCGATAAAGATGTTGGTCAGATAGGCCAGATAAAACCCCGGCCGGCGGAACAAATCTCCCCAACTTAAATAACCTTCCGGCGCTTCAGTCCAAAGCCTTTGTATGCCGGCCATGAAGCCCTCGCCATCGCCAAGCGCCATAAAAGCGAGCGGAAAAATCATCAGCGTCATGATAACGATGACGAGAAACTGCATAACATCCGTGATCATCACCCCCCACAAACCGCCGGCGCTGTTGTAAATGAGCAGAACTATTCCAGTGACGAG
>JBOHQX010000061.1:0-7954 GCA_050732395.1 bacterium | reverse complement strand
GCTAACTCGGGCGTGGAGCGGATTTGAAGGGCTGGGGCATAGATTTAAGATGTGCTGAATTATGAGCAGCGTGCTTTTCCTAAACGCTCTCTTGCCCTTCAAACCGCTCACGCCCTGGCGTTAGCGCCGCGTCGTCAAAAATCAAACTATGAATGTTGCGCGAGCAGCGGAAAGAAGTGCAGAAACAAAGTCGAACTATCGTGTCGTAGCAACTCAATGTGGCTGTTCTGATAGCCCGACGCTCAGCAAACAAAAATCTTGAACCAGAACGGTGAGAGATTCATATTTGGGACAGACAATCCAGGCAATACTAGTACTACAACGTTAAGTTCACTGCCGTCCCTGTCTTGAAATCGCAAAGCAGAGGACGTATTTACACGAGGACAAAGGTTCAGTCTAGACTTTTACATTATTTTCTCTAGCTTCTATGAGCATGAATCCCAAACATGCTCATAGAATTTGCAGCACGACGCCACCGCCTTCGGCGCGTAAGCCCAAGCTGAACCTTTCGACGCATCAAATTGACCAGTTGCTTCAACCGTTGGAAAAGTTTCATAAGATTTTTACCTCGTTGTTCCAACGTAAGGAGCAGCGCCATTGGTCACGTCAGTACATCCATGGCCAAATGCTCAAGCTTGAACGCAAATCGATTGAATCCATGGCTTCTAACCTAGAAGGCGGTAACGTGCAAGCGATGCAACAATTCATCAGTGACAGTCCGTGGGACGATACTGCCGTGATCCACGTTCATGAGCAAGAAGTCGCCAAAACCTTGGGCCACAAAGATGGTGCTTTGATTGTGGATGGTTGTGACTTTCCCAAACAAGGTCATAACTCTGTTGGCGTTGCTTCCCAACACTGTGGCGCGTTAGGCAAAACCGCGAATTGTCAAGCCAGTGTTGTTCTCGTCTATGCGAGTGACAAGGGCCATACACTGGTGGATCGGCGCTTATTCATGCCGGAACGTTGGTTCAGTCCCGAGTACGCAGACTTGCGAAAAGAATGCGGTGTACCTGAAGACCTAACTCCTCAGACTAAAAATGTACTGGGTTGGTCGATGCTCGCGCCATTGCTCGACAAAGAAATTCTACCTTTTCAATGGATTCTCGGCGATGAAGCCTTTGGTCGTGACACCAAATTGCTCAACAAGATTGCAAACAAAGGCAAATACTATTTTGTGGAAATCCCATGTAACACACTGATTTGGCAGCCGCGTGCGCCACACGAATACGTTTCGAAACGTGTTGATAAACTAGCGGCCACGCTTGATGCGCGTCACTGGCGTCGCGTAATCGTCCATGAAGGCACCAAGGGACCGATCATCGCTGAGATTGCCGTCTTGCGGGAAGTGTTTTCCGAACAAGCTTTGCCTGCACGCGAAGAATGGTTGGTGGTTCGACGCCAGTCTAAAACACAACCGCTGTCGAAGTGGAAGTTTTATCGGTGCAATGCGCCCAAGCAAACCTCTCACGACAAGCTCGCGGAATTGACCGCTTGGCGCTGGCCCATAGAATCTGCCATTGAAGAATGCAAAACCGAATTGGGCATGGATCATTATGAAGTCCGTAGCTGGCGTGGTTGGCATCATCATATGACCATGACAATGTTATCGCATCATTTTCTGGTGCGCACCCGCGTCGAACTAGGCGAGGACGCCCCCGCTTTGACTGTTTCCCAAGTCCGACTACTTCTGGACATCGTTTTGCCCAAGCGGGAATTTAATGCCGAAACGATTCTCCAAGAGCTTCAAAGAACACAACAACAAAACTATGCCGCTTATCGGTCGCATCGTAAACGGCGTCTCAAGCAAAAAATTGGGCAAAGCAACTTAAAGTTGTAATAATAGCTTGACAATGTTCAGTTGGATTTCATTGATCGCAAAATACGCTAAGATCGCAAAGCTTGACCTATAACGCTTGTGATTTTTTTATGCACTTCGCACCTTCTTTGCGATTAAGTTAACCCGGCGTATTTGTCCATCCCGGAGGGATGATTGAAAATAGCCACGCCATTATGGCGTGTCAACGCAAAAATGGGATGAGAGTCCCGAAGGGGCGATTGAAAATGGAAATCGCTTTTCAAACCAAAACCGCACTTTTCAATCGTCCCTTCGGGACTGAGACGAATTTTCTCTGCCATACCCCGCGATAAATCGCGGGGCTATGATCGATTCGTCCCTTCGGGACTTTTCGATCCGAGGTATGAATATCGTTAACGTTCGACTTAACGTTGTAGTATAAGCCAGGGATTCACCACCGGTTCTTGCGCAACAATAACAAATGACAATTCCCATAAATTCGTCATCATAATTCTGAAATCGTGTACTAAGATTCCTGCTGAGTGGCAACGATCACTTTCTCAATCGGAATGGCTGACTGCACGCAGAGCGTTGAGCAGCCATTCCCACGCTGAGCGCGGGAACGAGATAATTGTTACTCGCGCACCAAAGCCATTTCTTTCATCACCTCCCGTAATTTGCTCCTATTGTCATCGCTCATCGGCACCAGCGGCAGGCGGTAGACTTCTTCGATCAATCCCATCATCGCCAGGCCGGCTTTCACCGGAATGGGATTGGTCTCGATGAAGTTGAGTTTCATCAAGCTGTAAAGCTGGCGCTGGAGGTAACGCGCCTCCTCGTATTTTCTTTCGAAACAGAGATGCGTCAGCTCGGACATCTTGCGCGGCACTTGGTTCGATACCACCGAGATCACGCCGCTGCCGCCAAGGGCGATGATCGGCACAGTGAGCGCATCGTCGCCGGAGAAAATTTTGAAACCCGGGGGAATTTTCATCGCCAATTCGGTGATTTGATTGATGTCGCCGCAGGCTTCTTTGATGCCGATGATGTTCTCGATCGTGCTCAGCTTCACCACCGTATCGGGCAACAGATTCGTGGAGGTGCGGCCTGGGACATTGTAGACGATGATGGGATGCTTTACGGCTTCTGCCAGCACGCGATAATGTTCGAGCAGTCCGGCCTGTGTGGGCTTGTTATAATAGGGTGTGACCGAGAGCAGCCCGTCAACTCCGAGGCTTTCAATCCGTTTAGCCATCTCGATCACGTGCGCGGTATTGTTACCGCCAGCGCCGGCAATGACCGGCACGCGGCGGTCGGCGCGTTGTACGACGATTTCCACGACGCGCAAGTGTTCGGTCAAGCTCAGTGTGGCGCTCTCGCCGGTGGTACCGCACGGCACAAGAAAGTCGATTCCTTCGCGGATTTGAAAATCCACTAGTCGCTGCAACGCCTCTTCATCAATCTGTCCATTCGCATTGAATGGCGTTACCAGCGCCGTGCCACAGCCTTCAAGGTTTTGGAGTGTGGTCATGGTTTTTTTCTCCTATGGTGAATGGCGGAGGGCTTGGGGCGGAGGGCTGAGGGCATGGCGCAAAGCGAAGACGCTCTTTGCTCAATGCCCTCTGCTCTATGCTCTATGCCCTCTGCTCTCCGCCCTCCTCCCCAAGCCCTCTACGCAATGACGTCCCGAAACTCATAAACTCCCTTCCGTCCCGCAACCCACCTGGCGGCGAGTAGCGCGCCTTCGGCGAAGCCTTCACGATTGCGGGCAATGTGCTCGAGGCGGATTGTGTCGGCGGGGGAATCGAAGCTCACCGCATGCGTTCCCGGAATGTGTCCGGCGCGCACGCTCGTGACTGGAATTTGGCGCTCCTGGTATTCATGTGCCACAAGTTTTTGCAATACCAGCGCCGTGCCGGAAGGGGCATCCTTCTTGAATTGATGGTGCAATTCTTGGATAAATGGGTCATAGCCGTCGAACGCCGAAATAAGTTGCGCGGCCCGTTCCACAATTTGATAAAACAAATTGACGCCGATCGAGAAGTTGGAGCCGTAGACCAGACCGAGGTTGCTGCCTGCAACGATATTTCTCGCTTCATCGAGTTGGTGGTGCCAGCCCGTGGTACCAACCACGAGGTCGAGTGAGAGCGCGGCGGCGACGCGAATGTTGTCAAGCACCGCCTCCGGCGCGGAAAAATCGATGAGCGTCGTTTCTTTTAGCGCCTGGCGGGTTTCTTCATCCGCACGCAGCGGCCGGGTCCGGGTAAAGTGTGTTACGCATTCCATGCCATGCCGTGCTGCAGCCGCTTCAACCATGCGGCCCATTTTGCCGTAACCGAGGAGGGCGATTTTCATTCAACGGATGCTTGGTTTTACATTTTTCCAACGGATAGAAACAACCCAACGGATAAAATACTCTAGATACGGATACCTCGGAGTTCGAGAGCATTTTTGCCGAAGTTAACGATGACGCCAGTTTTCAAGTTTAATGCGCGCAAATAGGATTGAATCCTGGCAATGTCATAGAAATCAATTCTTTCCTCGAGGGCTTCAATGTCACAAATCAGTCGATTCTCGATCAGAAGTGGTTTCATCTTGAAAACGCCGATAGTTTCGCCTTCGTAGTTAACTTCAATGGGAGACCGGTTCTGATACATAATCTTGCGAAAATCGAGTTCTGCTTCAATGAGTCTGCGGCAGGTAACTTCTCCGTAACCCAAACCATGTAATTTGAATACATATAGGACTACATCGCGTAGTTTTATCAAAATGTTTCGATCTTGCTCGGTCATGCAATCTTTAACATAGTCATAGTTTTCATGAATCGTTTTGTCTTTTTCGGTAAATGGAATGCGTTCGACCTCGACTTTTTGCAAACCGAAATTCACTAACAAACCTAAATGCATTTCCCAAAGCTTCAGCTCCGAAATGAGTTGGATATAGTTTGCCCGAACAAAATTGGATTGTAGCGTTTTCAGTTCCAAGATTATCTTGCCGAAGTTAACAAAATCCGCTTCAAATTCTCTGACTTTGCGACTGCGATGAAGGAGTACTTTATGCTCTTTCGATCGATAATCTATTCCAATGTTGCGAAAGCGCCGTTCGAGAGCCCTGTGGTAAGTAGATTCATCATATCCGGCGCCAACAGAGTTATGGACATGAAAGAAGCATCCAATCAGCTCACGAGTTAAATCTTCATAAATGAGCCCCATACTTTCCCCTCAGTTTTTTGTTTCATATCCGCTGGGTTGTTTCTATCCGTTGGAAAATTTCAAAGTAACTCCTTTATTCAAAAACAGCCGGATCCAACTCCCGAAAAAAGACCTCGTGCAGCTTCGCTATCGCCTCGGGCACGTTGGCCTCATCGAGTGCAAAGCTAAAATTGATCGGCGAAGCGCCTTGGGAGATCAGGTCAATGGGCATGCCGTGGAGCTGCTGAAACACCATGGTAGCCACGTTTCGAGCGGTGCGCAGGTTCTCACCGACGAGTGAGATGGTGGCTTTTTCAGGCAGAATACGCACCTCGCCGAAATGGCCGAGATCCGCAATGAGAAATTCCAGGTTTTCCGAAGCGCTGAGTGCCACCGCAACGCTGGCTTCGGCCGTGGACATGATGTAGGGCGTGAGGCGCTCGCGGTCGAGAATATCAAACACGGCTTTGAGAAAATCGTAGGCGGAAAAGGAGCGATTGGACAAGATATTGAGAATGCAAAGTGACCGTTTGTAAGCGATAGACTTAATGAGATTCGTTCCCGTTTTGGCAGAGGTGGTGACTACCGTGCCGGTGTCCTGCGGCTTTCTCGAATTATAAATGTGCACAGGAATGTTTTTTTGACGGGCCGGCTCAATCGCGCTGGGATGCAGAACTTTCGCGCCGAAAAATGTCAGCTCCGCCGCTTCCGCGAATGAGGCAGTTTTGACGGTACGCGCCCCTGTAAAAATGGCCGGGTCAGCCGTCATCAGGCCGGAAACATCTTTCCAAATTTGAATGTCGTCCGCCCCCAATGCTGCACCCACCAATGCGGCAGTGTAATCCGAGCCTTCAAAGCCCAACGTCGTGGTGGCGCCGGTTCGGGTCGAGCCGATGTATCCTTGAATGATAGGGATCTGTCCAGCCGCCATAGCCGGCCGGACGTGCTCGCTGATTTTCTGATAGGTTGTCGCAGCGATGGGCTGGGCGCGCGTGAATCTCTCATCGGTGATGATGAATTCACGCGCATCGAGGAGAACGGTGTCCAGTCCTCGACTGCGAAAAGCATCTGCGATGATCGCGGTCGACATCAGCTCGCCATAGGAAAGAATCTTATCGTGACTGCGCAAAGTCAACTCACGCAAAATGGCAAGGCCGTCAAACAGCTTGCGCAACTCATCGAAATAACCTACGAGCTTGCGCCCGGCCCCGCTGTGCTCCCAATTCGGCACGACGATTTTTGCCAAATCAAAATGATAGCGCCGAATCTCATTCAGCTTGGCCTGCGCTTCTTCGCTCTTGCCCTCCGCGGAAAAACCGGCCGCAATGAGCAAGTTGCGCGTGGTTTTGCCCATGGCCGAGATGACCACCGCCGGCCGCAACTCGAGACGGAAACGCACAATCTCGATCACGCGCTCAATCGCCGGCGCGTCCTCCACCGAGGTGCCGCCGAATTTCATGACAATCATGGTTTCTGCTGCGTTTTACAAAACTTTGAGGGCGGAGGGCATGGGGCAGAGGGCAGAGGGCGGAGGGCTTGGGGCAGAGGGCTTAGGGTTTCGCCTTTCGCATCGCCCTCTACCCTACGCCCTCCGCTCCACGCCCTCTGCTCCATGCCCTCTGCCCTCTGCCCTAAACCTTCCCCTGCGCCACCAACAACTCCGCGTTCAAGATCGAAGCGCCGGCGGCGCCGCGAATGGTGTTATGGCCTAAAATGACCATGCGGTAGTCCAAAATGGAGCACGGACGAATGCGCCCCACGAGCGTGGCCATGCCCTGGGCCGTCATCACATCACGCTTGGGCTGAGGCCGGTCGTTTTCTTCCATCACCAAGATTGGTTGTGGAGGCGCCGAGGGCAATTTGAGCTCCTGCGGCAAGCCGCGTAAGCCTTGCAACTGTTCTTTGATCGCGGCCAGCGCTGCCGGTATCTTAAGCTTGATTGACAGGCATTCCGTGTGGCCATTCTCCACGGGCACACGGTTGGTCTGCGCGCTCACGACAAAATCGGCTAGCTCGATGCGCTCGCCCGCAAGCTTGCCGAGAATTTTTCGCGTCTCGATTTCCATTTTTTCTTCTTCCCCGCCAATGAACGGAATCACGTTGCCGAGAATATCCAGCGACGGCACTCCGGGATAGCCTGCACCGGAGACGGCCTGCATGGTTACTACAAAAACTTTATCCACTCCAAAAACCCGATGGAGCGGCCCTAAGGCCATCGCGAGAAACATGGTTGAACAATTGGAATTGGTGACGATGAAGCCTCGCCAGCCGCGCTTTTTCTTTTGCGTTTCGATCAAGGTGAGATGATCAGCGTTCAGCTCCGGTATGACCAGGGGCACGTCGTCCGCGAGACGATGATTGCGCGCGTTGCTGAACACGGCATAGCCGGCGGCGGCAAATTCGGCTTCCACCTCGCCCGCGACCGAGGCATCCAGCCCGGAGAAAACCACTTGGCAATCGAGTCCCGCCCTGCACGGCTTCACGGAAAGCAGGCGGGTGCGTTCCGGCAGCGGCGTGCTTTGCAGCCAGCGCACGGCTTCGCCGTAGGTTTTCCCGGCGGAACGCTCTGAGGCCGCCACTTCCGTCAATTCAAACCAGGGGTGATTTTCGAGCAACTGCACGAATTTTTGCCCCACAGCGCCAGTCGCGCCGAGCACGCCGACTTTGATTTTTTTGTTCATGATGCGGTGATCTTGCACTCCTTTTGAATTGAGACTGAATATCGTTCATGCAACACGAATGGTGCGAGGCATCGTGACTCAGCATTTATGCTGAGTCAAAACCATCCTGACGCAACATGAATGTCGCGCCACCAGCACCGTGACTCAACATTTATGTTGAGTCAAAATCACCCTGACGCAACATGAATGTCGCGCCACGAGCACCGTGACTCAACATTCATGTTGCGTCAAGACCATTCTGACGCAACATGAATGTTGCGCCACGAGCACCGTGACTCAACATT
>JBOHQX010000060.1:0-21340 GCA_050732395.1 bacterium | reverse complement strand
GTGCCTCGCGCCATCCCCCCCGCCCCAACACCCCTACGGGTTGTTGGGATCGGGGGGTATACCAAGAAGCATCCAAGAAAAGTGTCAACTATTTTCAGGACGAGTCACTGAACACTGAATACTGATTACTGAATACTGATCACTGATTCCCGGCCACTACCGACTCCTCCCGCACGGTTTGCCACATCGTAAACGTTTGGCCGCGATAATAACTCAAGATACCGAGCAGAGAGGCATAATTGATCAGACAGAAATAATACGGCACATAGAAAATTTTCGGAATTGCCACGCGCTGCGCTTGCGCCCATCCGGCCAGCGCCAGCACATAAAACAAGCCTTGTGCGCCGGCCATGAAACCGTACATGACCGACTCTTGCCAAAGAAATAAGTTCGCAATCAATGCGCCGATCATGAAGATGGGTACGAGCCAGCGCAGCAATTTGTGTGACAACACTTGCACGGTAAAGAATCCAAAACGAAACGGATTCAACACACCAGCCACTCGCCCGAGTCCGCGCCAGGCGCGGCTGACGATTCTTACTTTACGACGAAATTCCTGGGCAAAAGTATCTGCGCCGTTTTCGTAAGAGAAGGCCTCCGGCTCGTAAACATTACGATAACCCTGCAGCGTGACTTGCATTGGGTTGACAAAATCGCTGAGATCGGAAGGCAGCATCGGCCGATACAGCTTCTTGCGCACGGCATAAATTGCACCGTCGCCGCCCACCAGCGAGCCGGCGTTGGTTTCCATTTTCTTGAGTGCAAGCTCATAGCGCCAATAGAGGTTCTCGCTCTGCGTCGAATCGGTCGCCCCTTCGAGATTGTAGCGTGACTCTCCAGTGACGCAACCCACTTGCGGATCTGCAAAATTACGCACGAGGTTGCGCACCACGCGGCGGTCATACATGGCGTTGGCGTCGGAAAAGACAATGATTTCGCCGTATGCGCGCGGAACGGCGGCGTTCAAGCCGGTGGTCTTGCCGCCGCGCTCATGCATGCGCAATAAGCGCACGCCTTGCGTTTCATATTCGCGGACGATTTGATCCGTATCATCGCTCGAGCCGTCGGAAACCACGAGCAGGTCCAACAAGTGGCGTGGATAATCGAGTGCCAGACTGTTTTCGATTTTTTTCCGGATCACCGCAGCTTCGTTGTAGGCGCTGACCATGAGTGTAACCACGGGCTCAATCTCGCCGGCGCGCACGCGTCGTGGCGGGCGCATGCGATTGAGAAAATAAAGCAACAGCGGATAGCCGGCATATACCCAGAGAATCAAACCAGCACAAAGCCAAAATAGTATTTGCATGTCATGTAGAGACTGAGTAGCTGAAATTACACGTTACACGTTACACGTTACACCTTACACCTTACACGTGTAACGTGAAAGGTGTAACGTGTAAAGTAATACAATAGCTGCTATGGGATATTCTTCACAATCGCCGGGCCCAGCAGTCGGGTTACGCCCACGGGTAGCTTTTGCCAGGTGCGAATCATGAACTGGTATTTCGGATTGTGCGGGTTGATTTCGGGAAGCGGGCCGCCATTGGCGAGCCAATATTGCCAATGCAATGGCAGGGGTTTCGCGCCCCATTGCTCTTTGAATTTGTAGGTACCCTCATTCATCGTGCTGCGGCCAAAATCGAACTGGCGATAGCCTTGCTGCATCGCAAATTCCAGCACGGACCAGTACAGCAGCATGTTGGGCGCGAGCGCATTGTATTCACGCAAGGAAGAAGCCCAGGGGATTTCCAGCACGTTCCGAAAACCGAATACGAAGCCGGAAGCCACGGGCTCGCGCTCGAGAAATATCGTGCAAATGTGCGCTTGCCGTGGAAATGCCGCCAAAATATTTGCAAAGAATTTTATGGGGTACACCGGTGTGCCCAGATCGCGCATATTGATCGCGAACACGTGATAAAAACCCTCCAGCTCGTCCTCGCCGCCTAAACGAACCTTCAGGTTTTCCTTTTGTGGTTTGCGAATCTGGCTGCGCAACTTCGCCTTGAAGCCGTCCCACAACGTTTCCGGCTTCTCGGGCAATTCGAGCATCATGCTTACTTTGTGCTGTTTGGTGGGAATATTCGCCATCTGCGCGGAGACGTGACGCAATTCCACGTGCGCGGCGCCGCGCTGTTTTCCCAATTGGCAGGCGTGCTCGAACAGCATTTTCCGCGCGGCTTCGTCTTCTGCCAGGACGCCGCCATAGTTCAGATAAGGCATAGATATCAAAAACGACCCGAACAGCTTGCTGCGCAAATGCGAGAGCGGGAGAATACCACGCAGCCGGCCGTTTTCACGCGCGGCGAGGTAATAACAGGGATGCCCAAAACTTTTTTCGATGACTTGCTTCCAACTGCTGAGATGCGGCCCGCGCGCCTCTGCCTGGCGGCTGACAAATTCATCCCAAGCCTCAAAACCGGAGGTCATCGTTTCGACCATTATACCCATCAGGAGAAATACACTTTGCTGTTGGTTGTGGAGCGGACCCGGCGGCAAACGTGCGCGGCCAGTCGTTTTGAATGGAAGTCCCTTTCAGAACTTCACTGAGCGTGCCGAATGCAAATTCGTCCAGCAAACGCTGCAGCCTCTCTTCCGTCAAACAGATGTTACCGTAATGCCGGAGCGTCTTGAAGCTGCCCAGCGGAATCCGCGGCAGTTCAGGATCGACTTCCCAGGGATGAAAATAGAGAATGGCGGGCTTGCCTTCGGCATTGATGCGCCGCATACTGTTGCGAATAAACCAGTAGGGATATAAGCGCAAGTACCCACCACCGGCCATGGGGATGTTTTTGCCCATCAACACAACCGTGGACAAAGGGAATTCCACGAGCGCCGGACCGCTGGCGAGACGAATTTCGAAGGGAAATCGCGGAGCATCGGGAATACCGTACAAATCATGTTTGACCGGAAAGATGCTCGAGTCGTACTTTATGCCGAGCTGCGCGAGTGTTTCCCATGCCCACATGGAGGACTTGGTGATAGAATAGCTCGGCGCGCGATAAGCCTGCACCGGGTCACCGGTGAGGTCTTGCAGAATCTTGAGGGATTTTTCGATGTCGTTGAAAAACTCCTCCGGCGACAGTTCATAGACGATCTGGTGCCCATAGCCGTGGCTCGCGATCTCGTGGCCGAACTCCTTGATCGTCGTGACGATTTCCGGGTAACGCTCTGCAACCCAGCCCAGAACGAAAAAAGTGGCTTTGACGTTCTTTTGGGCGAACAGGTTCAAGACGCGGCAGGTGTTCTCCACGACCGTGGGTTTCATCTGCTCCCATTCATCGCGCCGGATCTTGTGACGAAACAACGAGACGTGAAACCAATCCTCCACGTCCACGGTAAGTGCATTTTTGATGCCCATGCTTGCCATGCGGATAGAAGTCCTGTCCTGCGTTGTGACGCGACGCGCGCGTCAATTTGTCTTCCATCCCTGGCAGTGGTTTTCAATCGTGCCTCACGGGAAAAAGCTCAGCCGCTGTGCCGTGGATCTGTCCAGCCTGCCCAACAAAAAACGTTGAGCAAAAGGCACGCGCGCTGAGTGCGCCGAAAACGATCGCCAAGCCTTGGCTTCCGCTTCGTCCAGCGCGGCTTCCATGCCGCGCAGCGATACCGGCATTTCATCTCAACTTCGTGAACAATTAACCCTGAATTTACACGCATTGGCGGCAAAGTGCGGCAATGTGGCCGTTTCTTCAAAAGCGGTAGTTCTTCAGGTATTTCTTAAAGAGCGTTGGTGGGAGCATGCAGTCTTCGACTCCGCACCGCGCTGCCGCCGCGCGGAGCCGAAGACCAACGCGCGAGTGCGCGCATCAAATCAAACCTTGGAGGAGTGGGCTTTCAAGTACCATGCAACGGTGCGTTGCAGGCCTGCCTGAAATTTGACGCGCGGAGAAAATGAAAGCGATCGCTGCGCGCGTGTAATGTCTGCCATCGAATGCTTGACGTCACCGGCGCGCTCTTGCTCGTAAGCCGGCGCGAGGTTCTTGCCCATGATTTCGGCCAGATATTTCGCCAACAGATTCAAGCTGTAACGCTCGCCGCAGGCAACATTCATGTACTCTCCCGCGGCCTGCGGTGCCAGGCAAGCAAGCAGGTTCGCCTCTACCACGTTTTCGACGAACGTGAAATCGCGTGACTGCTCCCCATCGCCGTAAATGATCGGCGCCTTACCGTGCATCAACGCAGTGATGAACCGCGGAATGACCGCGGCATACTGCGAATCCGGATCCTGCCACGGTCCGAAAACGTTGAAGTATCTCAGAGCGACCGTGGGCATGCCATAGACGGAATGAAACGACATGGTATAACGCTCCGCCGCCAGCTTGGAAACACCGTATGGGGAAACGGGCTGTGTCAGCATGTTTTCTTCCTTGGGCAACGTAGGCGTGTTGCCGTATACGGAAGAAGAAGAGGCGAGGACAAACCGTTTTACCCCCACCTCCTTGGCCGCCCACAACAAGTTCAATGTACCGGTAGCATTGACTTCGTGGGTCGTGTGAGGATCCACCAGAGAACGCGGCACCGAGCCCAAGGCGGCTTGATGCAGAACGTAGTCGACGCCCTTCACGGCCTGCGCCACCAGGGTACGATCCCGGATATCTCCGTCGATGATTTCGATTTGATTCTCAAATTCCGACACGTTCGCGCGTTTGCCGGTGGTGAAATTATCCAGGACGCGCACGCGTTCGCCGCGCTGCAGAAGCGCGCGCACGAGATTGGACCCGATGAAGCCCGCTCCGCCTGTCACCAAATAAAATGCCATTCACCTCTCCTATCGCACTTTTTCAGAAGTGGAGTAATAATCATAGCCGTAGTATTTGTGATCATAATAATACGGCAAAACCCCTTTCTGATTATTAATAATTATTCCCAAAATATTCAAGCCGGCATTACGCATGAGATCAATGGCGCGGCGCGCCACTTCCTTGTGGGTTTCGCCTGCTTTCAGCACGATCAAGGCACCGTCCATTTCCGGACTGAGAATCAATGCGTCGGTGACGGGAATGACGGGCGGCGAATCCACGATGACGGTGTCAAAATAGAACTTGATTTCGGAAAACAAATCACGCAGGCGCGTCGAATTCATCAATTCCGTAGGATTGGCAATCACGCCGCCCGAAGTCAGCAGGCGCAAATTTTCGATCGGCGTCTGCTTGAAGCACATATCGAGCTTGCGCGAGCCCGCCAGAACGTCGGCTACGCCTTCTTCTTTCGGTATGCCGAATAATTGATGCACGCGTGGCCGCCGCAGATCGCAATCAACCAGTATAGTCTTGGTGTTGCGATAACGCGCGATCGTGCACGCCAGGAGCGCCGCGGTCGTGCTTTTGCCCTCGTTCATCTTTGCGCTGGTGACGAGGAAATTTTTCATATCCTCGGCGCCGTACAAATTCTTGATCTTCGAATAAAGCCGGCGAAACTCGTTAGCCTCCGGCGATTCATCGTTGAAATAAGAAAGGATCGAATGCCTTTTCAATTTGTTCATGGTTGTCTCGTGCTCGAGATGAACAAATCAGCGGCAGCTCACGCCTCCCGGCCGGGGCGCAAAGAGCCCTACACGCCGCGCACAATGCAGGTGTTTGCCGCTGCTTGCTCACAGGATGAGGTGGTGCGGTTATTTTAGAATCGCGTCAAAAAGCAATTGCATGCCTTTATTGTCGTACTCCGCCAGGCGTTTGTTACGTTTCGCACGCTCGAAGGCCGGATTGTGTTGAATGGCCTTGTCGAAGTGTTGGATAGCTTTGTTGTTGACGTACTTGCTCAAAATCACGTAGGCCACACCCAAGTGATTGTACAAGTCGGCATAATTCGGATATTTCTCGATGAATTCTTGCAACTGCCGGATGTGCCTCCAGATCTGCCGGCTCGTCAGCTTTTTGCTGTTGTAAATGGCGCGCAGATAAAAATCCATGATGAAGGAAACGTCCGCCGGCTTGGTGATATTGCTCGCGCCCAGCTCCAAGGCCTTGTAGGCTTCCTCGTATTTCTTGCGCTTGAGCAGCTCCACGCCCTGGGCCTCATGATCGTTACGATAGGCCGGATTGATCTTGGCGGCTTTTTCGATGTTGTCGAAGATTTTCTGCTGCGAATTCACCGAAAGCGCGAAGTCTTCCTTGGTTACGGTATTGAGCAGATAGGCCAGCGCGAGATTGTAATACGCATCGGCATAATAGGGGTTGCTGTCCGCCGCGCGCAGAAATTGGTCGACCGCTTTGCGGCAATACTCTTTGTGCAAATAGGCGAGGCCGAGATTGTTGTGAAAATCCGCGAAACCAGAGGACATGGCGATGGCCTGTTCCAACACGGCAATGGCGTCGTCATAACGATGCAAGGCCGTATAAGCGCGGCCAAGATTGTTGTAAACCACTGAAATCTTGGGATTGAGCACGATCGCTTCTTCGAACTCGACCACGGCTTCTTCATACATACCCCGGCGCACGAATGCCTGGCCCAATAGATTTTTCAGCTCCGCTTGATCGGAATCGCGCAAACGCTCGGAAAGCTGGAGCAACATTTGAATCTCATTCTTCTTTTCTTCATGAAACTGGCGCGTGCGCACGCGCAGCTTTTCGACGGGCCATTCCGGGTTGAAATCGCGCGACCGGGTTTCCAGCAACGTGCCGTTGCGAAAAAAAGTGGAAACGATCAAGCGGTCATTTTCATTCGTGGTGGTTTTGAGAAAAAATTCACTCTTGGGTGAGCGAATGACATCATTGAAGAGAAATTCGGCCATACGCACTACTCATTCGGAGGTTGAGAGTTTCCTTCACTACACGTGCATGTTCCGTCATATACGGGAACGGCATTCACGTCGTAACGTCCCCGTCTACGATCAGAACTAAGCTTGCCGTTAGGGCACATGGTGCTGTTTACGTTTCTCCATTCAGACCGTCTTTTGGGTTCGCCTCAACGGCTAGAGTTTCTTCCGGTTTGTCCGCAAAACCCTTGCGCTGATCGCGCGTGTTGAGACCGGCCAAACGCAGCCAGCGATAAATGGTGGAGCGGCTGGCTCTCACAGGCGGATCGACGCGGGTCTCAAAAAACTTGGCGATCATCGTCGGGCCATAGTGCGGATGCTCTTTGACAATTTGCCGCACCAGTTCGATGCAATCGCCTTCGGAAGACACCTTGACGATATTCGTATTTTTTTGCACCGGTTGCGGTCTTACCCCGGCCGGCGCCGGACTGCCGGTGCCTGACGGCCCAATCGGGTCCGCCGGTCGCTCCGTGGGCCGGTCCTCCAGCGCATTCTCAGCAAGCGCATTTTCCGGAGAAACCGGGGCCATGCGCTTCGGGGAAGAGCGTTTCGTCTTCGGAGGAGTGGCTTTCTTCGCAATCGTCCTGCGCTCCGTTTTCACTACCGGCGGTGCAGGGGGGCTGGCCACGAGATCTTCAGGCGCAGCCTTGGCTGCGGGTGGGATCACGCGGTGCGTCACTTTCTCGCGTTCGAGTTGAAGCGGCGCTTCAAAAGCAACATGCGGAGGCCGCGGTGCTTCTGTTTCACTGAACGGGTCGTTGTGCTCGAGCTCTTCCAAACTCACGCCGCCTTGCCAATCGCCCTCATCCATCTCAAATTCTTCCGGCAAGGTATCGATTTCATCGATCAGCCAGGGATCGTGAATATCCTGCATCTCGAAGTCGTCGAAGGCCGATTCCTTGTGCCCCTGGAGTGGAATCGAGAAGGGCTCGCGCGCGGCCGGCGTCGTGTTGCTTCGGTTTTCCGGGGGGAGCGTCGACTCATTACCGCGCGCAGTCTCATGCCTGCGCACCAATGGTGCCGCAGCAGCGCCAGCAGGCCGCTTGGATTCCTTCGCCGGGAGGACATTTGAACCCTCGGGAGCCGGCGCCGGCTTCACGGGAAAACGATTGCGGGGTTTTTCTTTTTGCGCCCGGTTTTTTGCATGCGATTTTTTGCCTGCCGGAGCACGCTTGGGCTCACCTAAGTTGAGTTCCGGGGGTGTTTCTCGCGCGTTGTTCCGGGCTTCGAATTCTTCTTCTTCCGCAGAGGCAGTTGCGTCTTCGTCCTCGTCTTCGCGTGTGGCGTTTTCTGTTTCAACGGGCAAAGGGCTCGCTTCGGGCGGCGCCGTCTTTGCGCCATGCCCTTTTGAAGACGTTGTATGCTCCGGCCCGCGGGTCGTGGCTGAGCCCATTGCAGGATCAAAAGAGGCTGTGACTTCATAAATGCCCCGCGAATCAACCGTGGTATCGCTCATCATCGGCGCCGCAGCACGATGCCCTCTCTTTTTCCTCGCCTCCTTTTTGGCGAATGACGCCTGCAGACCGGGCTCCTGTGGCGCGTCGTCTTCTGCTTCGACGATGGCCGCCTCCTCGCTCCTCATTGATCCAAACGTTGGCGCATGCTGCGGCTCAGCCATCGGCAAGGGCGCCGGCGATTGCTCGATTTCGAAGGAAGCCAACGCCGCATCCTGCGTCTCATAGGTGCTCATGAAACTGTCGAGCTCCAAGAGAAAAAAAACGTCCAAGACGTCTGGATTCATGCCGGCCAAACGAATATCGCCGCCGTTGTCGCGTACGCGGCGAAACTCCGCCGTCAACGCACCCCAGCCGGCCGAAGCCACGAATTCGACTTTGGTGAGATCGACCACAAGCTTGAAATGCCCCCGCGCCATCAGATAGGCGAGCACTTTTTCGAATTCACTCACGCTGGCGGCATCAAAAATCTGCATGAGGCGCACGATATGCACGCCACCTTCCGTGACTTCTACCGCCTCGATCAGTCGTCGCGGGTTGCTCAAAGCTCTGTTCCTTCCCAAAAGGGCCTTGCGGCCGTTTGAAAAATTCGCGCTATGCGCATGCCAACTGCGTTGGTTGCTTCGCTTGTTTTCGTTGTCACCGTAGTCTCAACGGCGAGTGGATCGCTCATGGTTTTACACCTTCCGCAGCGGGTTGGATCCATGATCGCCCGCGGCCAGGGATCCGGCCTATTGAAATTGCCTCATCAAGACGAACGCCAGCACCATCACGGCCACGACGGATACCGCCAGTAGCGAAACCGCCAGAGGACGCTTGGGCTTGGCGAGGCCTCCCGCGGCTTGTATACGCGGAATCGTGCCCAGAACCGTGACGCCAAGATAGGCTTCGACGTCTTCCACCGATTTGAATGAATGATCGAAAAACTCCAGCAGGTACACGGCGCCGATGCCGAATCCCAATCCGCCAAACACGGCGATCAACATGATTTTGTTTTGATCGTCCGTCATCGGCTTCGCCGGCCGGTTGGCCGGATCGAGAATGCGATAGCGCGCCTGCGCATCCTTCTGGCGCAGCTCCTTTTTGAGACTCAAGCCGCGCGCCTGGCCCTGAAACGCGTTGAGCAGCACTTCAAGCTGGGCCACTTCTTTTTCCAACACTTCCAATTGGCTTTGCTTCGCAGGCGCGAAAGTTAGGCTGCGTTGGTATTCCGCGATAAAGCCTTCCAAAGACGAGCGCTGGAGATTCAGCAAGTCCAGATCCAGCACCGCCATTTGGTGCTGCAGCACGGTTTCGCCGTCTCCGTCCAATGCCCCGGCCGCTGCAGCCAATTCAGCGCGATATTGCTCGCGCAGCACCGCCAAATCCTGGTTGACTTTGATGACTTCCGAATCTTTCCAGGTGAAGCGCACCATCAATGTCGCCAGGCGCCCGGCTTTTTCTTGCATTTTGCGTCTCAGATCGGCGCCAATGACGGACTCGGCAACGTTGAGGGGCGAGGAAGCTTCGCTCACGCGCCCGGCCAGCTCCTGCACGTGTTGCTGCTGTCTGGATATATCTACTTTCAGCGAATTGATTTGCGAATTGATGGCGTCGATATTCGTGGCGTTGACCAGAAAATTGCGGGAGCCTTCGCGCGCCAACTGCACCTTGTAGCTCTCCAATCGGCCGCGTGCTTCCTCATATTTTTCCTGAAACTCGAGTTTCTTATCTTCGCTGAATTCCTGCGAAGGCTCGACTTCCTCGGTCTCAATTTTTTTGGCATTCTCGATGAAAACATCTGCCAGCGTTTTGACGACACGATACGCTATTTCCGGATCACGGTGAATGAAAGAAATCTCCACGTAGTTTCCGCGCTTGGGCAAAATGATGTTTTCAAACAAACGACCCTCCAACCACTCGATTTGCAGGCCCCGCAACAGAGCTGCTTCATCGGCGTCCGGATGCTCCAGCTTCATTTTTCTCACTTCTTCGCGCATAGAAGAGCTGGGTTTGAGGCCGACGCTATCGATCACCGCTCCCAGTGTTGTCTTTGCCAGCAATTGTTTGACAATGTCCTCCCCCATATCCTTCATTTTTTGGACCTTCTTGCTGTTGCCTTCGGGCAGAAGCGCATCCATGTCTTTCAGCAATTCGCGATCCTGATCAATCACGATCGTCGTGGAAGATTTGAACACCGGCTCCATGGTCGTAATGCGATAATACGCACCCAGGATTGCCACGATCGCGGGAATGATCAAGTACCATTTTCTGCGCAGGGCAACCTGCAGAATGCTGCGCAGATCTATTTTTCCGCCTGGTTTCATAGTCGTTGTCTCGAATTAAATGAAATTCGTTCCGCAATTACCATGTGGATCCAAGTCCCCGCCGGCTCGCCGAGACCCGAAAGCCGCCGGATTGGCATGAAGTTGTTTTGTCGAAAACGCAGAGCATCCGCATTCAAACGGGCACGGTATTCCGTCTAATTACTGTTGTTGCTGTTGCCATTATTGTTGCTGTTGAAAATGGCGTTGAGAATGATATACGTCGTGATGACGGTGACTGAGGCTTTCAAGACCTCGCCGACAGCGGCGCCAAGGACGAATCGGCCATAGTTGTCTCGGCCGGGAATATAGATCGTATCGCCCGGACGCAACGTCAGGGGCACGGGCACCGCGTGCTTCGTGTAGGTTTCGATATTCACCGAATACACCACCGGCGCGTCCGGGCCGCGCGTGATGATTTTGACGTTGCGCAAATCCGCTTCGCGCGAGGGCCGATTGCTGCCGCCGCCGGTCACCGGTAAAACCGGACCGCCGGCTTTCACCAGCGCTTGCAGCACATCCATGTCCTTCTCCAGAAGATAGACGCCCGGCAGGGCCACGTAACCGAAGACATAAACTGCGTTTTTCGAAGTGATGTTGGCCCCACCGAGCGCTCCTCCGCCGGCGCCGGCGACGGTCGCGGCCGCGAGAACATTGACGTTGTCACCCGGCTGCAACTTGGGCAGGCGGCTCATGTCGCCGCCGGCAAAAGCCGTAGTCAGATCGACTTCGATGACCTGGCCTTGTTGGCCGCCGCGTAGGATCTGCACGGCGTTGAGCTGCGCGTTGGGTTGCGGACCACCGGCTTCGAGAATGGCCTCCCACACCGTGGGGATTTTCTCGAAGGAGTATTTGCCCGGCGCCGTCACCGCACCCGTCACGAAAATTCTCCGGCTGCCGTACTCGTTGACGGTCACGGAAGCCTGGGTGATTTTGTTGTTGTAGACCGCAATCTTCTGGACAATGCGCGTGCCGAGCTGCTCGACGGTCATGCCGGCAGCGGGCATTCTGCCCACCAGAGGCAGATCAATTTTGCCTTCAGCGTCTATTCGAGCTTGCGTATTGAGATCGGGCTGCTGCCAGAAAGTAACCGTGATCAAATCGCCCTTGTCGAGCCGGTATTCTTGCGCAGTTGCGCCCACAGGCCAGCTCAACCCAAACGCCAGCGAGATGGCAATCAATGAGGTGATATTCTTCAACATGATTTCTTTCGCTCCATCGAAACGCATTTTATGACCGCGGCCCTGCGTGAGAGGTTCTTTATGTCCTGCTTGATCCGTAAGCGCGCGCCGGGAAAATTTTTCAGCATATCACTTCCCGGCCTCAACGTGTCTTGCCAAACACTTCATTGGTGGACGGACTGGATAACCCGCCTAGATCATAAACGAAGACGCGGTAATAGTATGTCGTCATATCTTCCAATCCAACGTCGTCAAATGTCGTTTCCTCAGGATCATTGATGATCACAACCGGTGGCTGATCTTCTGTGACCCCGGGTGTCTTCGAGCGATACACGCGGTACGAGGCAAAGTCTGCTTCCGTGTTCTGAGTCCACGTTAGGCGCAACTGGCGGGTATCAACGGCCAAGGGCGAGGATAGAGTGACGGGTCGCGGCGGTGTATCGGGCGAAGTGGCGAAGAGTGCGATATTGCTACCCGAGCTTTTGCCAGCTTGATCGAAGACGACGATGCGATAATAATATTGCGTATTCGGCGTCGCAGTGTTGTCGATATAGCTCGTGTTATTGTCATTCGTGATGAAAGTCAGCGGCGCGGCAGTCGAGTCTATCGGCAGCGAAGTCGCGCGTAATACACGATAGCCGTTGAAATCATCGTCCGTGTTCCGCGACCACGACAAGAGTACTTGTCGAGCCGGGTCGGAGCCCGGTTGCGGCGCCGACAAGACCACGGCCGTCGGGGGCGCATTCGTGGCGATGCGGCCAGATACTTCATTGCTGGAGACGCTGGCCAGGCCGCCGGTGTCATACACCAGCATGCGATAATAATAAGTTACGCCTTCAAACACGTTGCTGTCGGTGTAATTTGTGGTATTTCTCACAGTTACTCGATCCAGTAACGCATTCGGCACCAGAGAGAAATTGGGCGCGGTGCCGCGATAGATCGTGTAGTTCGCAAAATCGGCTTCCGGCGCGGCGCTCCAAGTTAAACGCAGAGCATCTTGCTGGCTGCCCACCAATGTGGGCGTGAATAAATTCACGCTCGCCGGTGCTTTGAGAATCGTGACTCTGCCGATCGCGTCTATATTTGGTGCAATATTGTTGACACGATCAGTGAAATTGCCGTGCACACTCGCTTGTGACGCTTCGACGTCATTGCGAACGAGATAGTCGATTTCATACACACCGTCATTGGCCAGACCATCCCCCGGTCTGCCGTCATCAAACAATGAAATGGCTTGCGCGATGCCGTCTATGGTTACGGAAGCCTTGCCGCCTGGCTCGTCGGCCCGGAGCGTGAAATGAATAATGTCACCGGCTTTCTTGCTTGCGCCGTTCGTGTTCTCGGTCACGATTTGAATCAGGGCCATGGTATCCAGAGTGATGGAGTCGCTCGAGCGAGTGCGGGTTTCGTTGCCGTTGCTGTCGCGAAATTTGGCGTAAACGGTTTTCAGCCCGTCGCCGCCAGACAATAGCCATTCGACCGCGCCGTCGAATTGCTGCCAAGTGCTGCCCGTGAATGAAGTGTCGTTACCGAGCAGCATAGCCGAAGTCGTCGCGGGCACATTGATTTCGATCGTCACCTGTCGGGTGGCGGTGAGATCTGAGCCGCCCGCAATGCGAATGGCGTAAATGTTGGGCACGCCCACGACCGTTGCTGAACGCGGGCCAGCGGCGTTGCTGCGGGAAACCGCATTCACCTGGTAGGCATAAGGTGCGCCGTTGCGCACGCTACGATCGACGTACTTTGTGACCAGGGAAGAATCGAGGTAGAAGAAGTTAGAGGAGGTGGTGGTGTCGCGGCGATAAATACGATAGCTCCTCACCCTGGCAGGGTTGTCAATCGCCCATGACAATTCGATCTGCCGGTCTCCCGTGGAGACGGTCAAGCCAAACGGCTGGCCAGGAATATCCGTGTTGTTAACTGGTGGAGTCGGTTTCTTTGCGCATTGCCATTGTGCAGCAGCGAGCAAAATGACGAACGCAGCCAGCCAGCATGTCGGTTGAAACGCTTTCATGGCTTGCAACACTCCGTAGTCCTTGCTTCGTTACATCCTCTTGTCAATTAGTCCTCCCCGACAAGCCAAAGGGCATTTCAGGTGATTGATTCACGTTACACCTTGCACGTGTAACGTGTAACGTGTGATGCTGACGGAGCTTTCCATTCTCCCAAAACCTTGTTGCTCAACATCCGGCTCAAAACTGTGCTTGAATGCTGATCATCGCTCCATCCGACATCGACTCGGCTGGCATGGCCAGATTCATATCTACCTGCACGCCGTTGTGGTGATAATTCGGGAAAAAAAGTAGAATATCGAGTAAATTGTACACGTATACAGTGCCTGCAAGTAAGGCGGCGCGGCGGCGCTTTTCAAAACGGCTATCCAAGCCCGCTTGCGCCACATTCAACGCCGCGAGCAGCGTGGGGCGTTGCGCGGGATCGGTTTGCCCTTGCTGAAATGCGTTGGAGGCGGCGTTGAAATCGTCCAGTGCGTTATTATACTTGACGTTGTGATAAATGAATCCGCCAAGCGTCGATAACTGTGCGGTAGCGATGATCGCACCTTTGAGCTTTTGATCGGCGTAGGCCTGGCCCCAGCCCGGAAACACGACGGAGCGCAAAAGTGCTTTGGCGCGTGTTTTCGGCGGCAATTTGATGGATAATTTCTCGTTCCCTTTACCGGTAAAGAGAAACTCGCCGGTCCAGTCTTCATAACCCCATTTCTTAGCGCGAATTTTATAGTAGCCTTTGAGGTGATGGGCAATGGTATAAGGCGCGCGGCCGGCCAGGCCATATTCGCCTTCGAAATACACGATCGCGCCGGTTGGCCGGCTGAGAACTTGCGTCTTCGAGAGAGTCAGCGTGCCTTCACTGGCAGAGGGTGAATCTTGGGATCGGCCCGCGGTTGGAAATCCAAACCAGGCGAGCGTCAGAACAGCGGCCAGCGTCTTACCCATGTTCAGGCGGCGCTTCATGCTCTGGAAGGCCGTGCTGTGCAACATATACTCTGAACCTCCATGCTCGATTATCTCGATGTCCTCGGCTTCTTGCCGGGGAGATGGCTATTCATGCGCCCTAGCCTCATTCCGCCGTTTCCCGCCCGCGAATAATCATCCACAGTGTTTTCCACAAGATCAAGATATCTGCCTTCAGGGAATGATTGTCCACGTAGCTAAGATCGTAACGTAATTTCCTGCGTACATCATCGATCGTGGCATCATAGCCGCAATAGATCTGCGCGATACCCGTCATGCCCGGCTTGACTTCCAAGCGCTTCTCATATTCTGGAATCGACTCAACCAGCTTGGGGATCAGTTGCGGTCGCTCGGGACGAGGGCCGACCATGCTCATCTCGCCTTGCAAAACGTTCAGGAATTGTGGGATTTCATCGACATGCGTGAATCTTAATATAGACCCTGAGCGTGTCACACGCGGATCATTTTTTTGCGCCCAGACCGCACCGCTGAGTTTCTCGGCGTCCGCGCGCATGGTGCGGAACTTGTACACGGTGAAAGGCCGGCCAAACAAATTCTCCTCGCGGCGTTCACCCTGCCGGCGATCGTACCGCACGGCGAGGTTGACATTCCGCCGTTCTTTGCGGCGTTTATTCAAGCCCGCGCGTTGCTGGCCATAAAACACCGGGCCTTTCGAATCCAGCTTGATGAAGGGCGGCACGACCAGAAACATGATGGAAGTCAACATGAATGCCAGGGTTGCCATCACCAAGTCGAAGGCGCGTTTGCCAAAACGTTCCCAGAAATGGATGCCGGTGAACGGCGCCGCGATCTTTTTCACCAGTTTTTCCGGCACGAACAAGATGACAAATAACGAGCTGAACAAAAAGAACGGTGACAAAATCACATTGCCCCATAGCCGCTCAAAGAAGGTCGCTCGCCGCGCCGCCGCTCTATTTTTGAATAGTGGCTGCAACAAGGCCGGAGGCGCGATCGCCCGGCGATGGTGTCGCACGATGTTGTCACCCAAGCCGTAAGCCAGATCACCCTCGAGCGAGAGCGAGGTGCCGTTTATAGACGCGACTTCCAAAGGCAGTTGCGCCAGATGCTGTCCCACCATACTCGCCTCTTTCATGTACAAGCTCCGTTTTCGGTCACTCTCAAAAGTGCGCTGTTCACCTGACGTTTCCACCGGCTTCACTGGCAATCACTTCATTGAGGTTGCGTGCCACGACCGGCGTAACGTTCCTTTTGCTTTTTCATCTGGTATGCATAACTCGCATACCGGGCATACGATCTTTTGAGATGGGTCGAGGTGGTCCGAATTAACCCAGGCTTTGAGGTCGATTCATCAGGGATTAATACCTACGCCGTATCTTCTTGGCGTAAATCGCGAATCACACTATTTGTGTCGTCGTCACGCCGGAGTCTGCGCCTTCCGAGCTCGCCGGCCCGTTCGCGGCGACCGCGGCATGCAAGGAAGCTTTGGCCGCACTGCGCGAGATTTTGGATTTTTTGAACGAGCGCGCCGAGAATTGAAATTTGTTCAACAATGCATACAGTGTGTAACGGCTGATGCGCGCCGCGCGCGCGGCTTTCGAAATATTGCCGTAGTACTTCATCAATTGCTGGCGTAAATACTCTTCTTCGAAAGCGTCGATCCATTGCTTCTTGGCTTCCAAGAACGGCAGCGCGAAAAGATTGATTTGCAGCGTTCCGACCACGCGCTCGGCGGCCGATGCTTGTACGTGGCGCGCCCACGCCGCCACGAGCACGGCCCTGGTCATTTCGACCATGAGCATCATCGCCATCACTTCCGCCGTGCTGAAGTGTCGCGGTGAAGCGAAAGCCAAGTCCAAGAAAGCCGACATGGCGGTGGCCGGCGCAGCGTCACTCGCTTGCTGCACATAAAAACGCAAAACCGGCTTGGGCTTGCGGCAGGCCGTGACGATGCTCGACGCCATATCAGAAGGCGGCGCATTCGTCTGCTCCGTGGCATTGCCGTTCTGCTGCGCCAGCGCCGAGTCATCGCTGCTTTTGCCGTCCATGTGAATCAAAGTCACTTCCTGATCCGTGACTCCCGCGCCGGCGGTGCCATGCACCACGCCGTTCGCTGCGGCTTTTGCCGTCTCCGGCAAAAGCGCGATGCGGCAGTACGAAGCGCCAAATGCCTCACGGAACTGCCGGCAGAGATGAACGATCATCTCTTGCAAATTGCTGCTGTGTGAATTCATGTGATCGCGCAAGCTAAGATGTAATTCCTTCCAGCTATTTATCGTTCAATATATACAGCCATGCGCGGGGAATGCGTATTCATGCAAGGAAAGTAGTGCAATTCATGGTGAAGAAATTGCAACGAGGAGGAGACCAAGGAGAGGGAAAAAGAAGTGATTTGCAAAAAACTGTCTGGAAGGAATGACAAAACAGATCAATGCTGAAATGAATCCGTTCCGAATTGTCGCTTGCGTGGAAGGCAGCACACAACAGTGACAGAGGGCAATCAGCTCTTACCGAAACGGAAAGCGGGGTTGCTTCCGCTGCTTTCGGCATCGCCTCTGTTCACGTGCCGTGCAACTATTCCAAGTAAGGCTGGAAATCGTCCTGCTGGCGGGGCTGGAGATTGTCGTTCATAATCATTCGCGCGCAGGTGTTCCAACGCAGAATGGCGTCGTCATTGCCGGGAGGATGAATCGCCTCCGCTTTCTCAAACCAGGACATGGCTTCGCGTAGCAGCTCGTGCGCATCAAACCCCGAGCCGGGCGTGCCTTGCTGCAGGCGCGCTTTACCCTGGCGCTCGAACATGATGCCGGTGTAGTAGACACGCTCGTACTCCTCCCGCAACCGGGGAATCAGCTCCTGCGTTGCTTTCATGTGGATGCTGATGGTGCCGCCGAACTGATCCGTCAAAGCGAGAATCAGCGTGACGATTGCCGCTTGATTGTCGGCGTCGACGCGCAAGACGTCGCGGCAGATGCTTTCGGCGACCTGGGGCTCATTGAGAAGGCGGTAGCGCTCCGCTTTTTCGAGCGCTCTGGGGATGGCTTCATGGGATATGGATTTGAGATCAAACATAGCGCTCTTTCGTCACCGGCGATGGTGGTTATGCTATTTTTGCGGCATGAAGACGCGAAACAGCTTGTTGAGCGGATCATAGAACTCATCGACCACGCGTTCTTTCAAGGGAATGATGGCGTTGTCGGTGATGGTGATATGCTCCGGGCAAACCTTGGTGCAGCATTTCGTAATGTTGCAGTAGCCAATGCCGTGTTCGTGCCGGAGCTCCCGGGCGCGATTCTCGGTGTCCAGAGGGTGCATTTGCAAAGCGGCAATGTAGACCATCAACCGCGGACCGATGAACTGCTCATGCAGATGGTGCTCCCGCAGCACGTGACACACGTCCTGGCATAAAAAACATTCGATGCATTTGCGGAATTCTTGCACGCGATCCACGTCCTCCTGCGGCATGCGCCAGGTGCCGTCGGCGGCATCGGGTTTGCGGGGCGTGAACTTTCTGATCTTTTTCTTCGCCGCGAAATTCCACGATACCTCCGTCACCAGATCCCTGATCAAGGGGAAGGCCTGCATCGGCTCCACCGTGACCGGCTGGTCCAGCGGTAAGGCGTCGAGGCGGGTCATGCACATGAGCTTGGGATGGCCGTTGATCTCGGCCGAGCACGATCCGCATTTGCCGGCCTTGCAATTCCAGCGCACCGCCAAATCATGCGCCCGCTCGGCTTGAATTTGATGAACAGCATCGAGCACGACCATGCCTTCGGAAATCTCGGTAGTATAATCTTGCAGCGCTCCGCCTTGCGCATCACCGCGCCAGATTCGAAAAGTGCCAGATGCCATTACTGATTCTCCTGGATGATATGTCTGAGCTCCGGACGCATTTCGGGAATCGGTGCGCGCACCACCTGCATCCCGCCGCGCGCATCTTGCCGTAAGACGAGATTAAAGCCGGCGAAAGCCTCGGCTTTAGCCGGGCAATCCTCACGGAAATGCGCGCCGCGGCTTTCCTTGCGCTCCAACGCTGCACGCGTGATCGCTTCTGCCACGGTAAGCAGGTTTCGCAAATCCAGGGCCGTGTGCCAGCCAGGATTGTATTCACGGTTGCCTGAGACCACAACGCGGAGGGATCGGTCCTTTAGCTTCTGAATGGACTCCAAGGCGCGAACCATTTCCTGTTCCGTGCGCACAATGCCCACCAGCGCCTGCATGAAATCTTGCAGTTCGTGCTGCAGTTGATAGGGGTTTTCGCCACCCGAGGGCGAAGCGGCATGGCGCTCGCAAGGCTCGAGCGCCATCCGAACTGCCTCCTCCACCTGCTTTTCACGCACACTGCCAAACGCGTTGTCCTTAGCATATTTTGCAGCGAACTCACCTGCCCGCTTGCCGAACACGAGAAGATCCGACAGTGAATTGCCGCCGAGACGATTTGCTCCATGCAAACCGGCGGCGCATTCTCCCGCCGCAAACAAGCCGGGCACGGTGGACATTTGCGATTCGGCATCGACCCGAACGCCACCCATCATGTAGTGCGTGGTGGGGCCGACCTCCATGGCCTCGTTGGTGATGTCGACGTTCGCCAATTCTTTGAACTGGTGATACATGCTGGGCAGCTTTTTCTTGATGTGCTCGGCGGCATGGGAAATTCCCTTTTTGATCCAGGAGATGTCGAGATACACGCCGCCGTGCGGACTGCCTCGCCCTTCCTTGATCTCACGAATGATACAGCGGGCGACGTGATCGCGCGTGAGCAGCTCCGGCGGCCGGCGGGCGTTCTTGTCGCCCTGGGTGTAACGCCACCCCTCCTCTTCGTTGTCTGCAGTTTGCGTGCGATACAGGCTGGGAATATCGTCGAACATGAAACGCCGGCCATCCTTGTTGAGCAAAACTCCTCCTTCCCCGCGTACGCCTTCCGTCACGAGAATGCCGCGCACGCTGGGCGGCCAAACCATGCCGGTGGGGTGAAATTGTACAAACTCCATGTCCATCAGCTCGGCGCCGGCATGGTAGGCCAAAGCATGGCCGTCGCCCGTATATTCCCAACTGTTGCTGGTAATTTTATAAGCGCGCCCGATGCCGCCGGTCGCCAGAACAACGGCTTTCGCATGAAACAGCTTGAAGCGGCCGCGCTCGCGATCGTAGCCCAGCGCGCCGATCACACGTTCGCCTTCTTTTAAAAGCGTGAGGATCGTGCATTCCATGTGCACCTCGATCCCCAGGTGAATACCATGATCTTGCAGGGTGCGAATCATCTCCAGGCCGGTGCGATCGCCGACGTGTGCCAGCCGGGGATATTTGTGCCCGCCGAAATTCCGCTGCAGGATGCGCCCATCCTTGGTGCGGTCAAACAAAGCGCCCCAAGCCTCGAGCTCGTGTACGCATGCCGGCGCCTCTTTGGCATGAATCTCGGCCATGCGCCAATCGTTGAGATACTGTCCGCCGCGCATGGTGTCGGCAAAGTGCACTTTCCAGTTGTCCCGATCATCCACATTGGCCAGCGCTGCTGCGATGCCGCCTTCGGCCATGACGGTGTGAGCCTTGCCCAGCAGGGATTTGCACACCAAGGCCACGGACACTCCTGCGGCGGAGGCTGCAATCGCTGCGCGCAATCCGGCGCCGCCGGCGCCGATCACCAAAACGTCGTGTTCGTGCTTTTGATACTGGGTCATCAGAGAATTCTCCAATCCGTCCAGATGCCCATCGCGCACATACGGACATAAAGATCGGCAAATCCTACACCGAACAGGCTCATCCAAGCGTACAGCATATGCCTTCGATTCAAACAACTCACACAATTATAGGCCGCGTGACGCATCGGCATTTTTGAAAGATGATTGAGATAGCCGCCGGTGAAATGCCGGAGCGAATGACAGCTCAAAGTGTAGCTGCCCAATAGAATCACATTCATGATCAATACCAGTGAGCCCACGCCGATGCCAAAACTGGTCTGGCCGGTGGCCGGATTCGTGAACCACAAGGCTTTCCAGGCATCATAGGCAAGAACGACCAGAAACATCAAAGCAAGAAAGAGAAAATAACGATGAAGATTTTGCAGAATGAGCGGAAAGGAATTCTCGCCGCGATAACTTTTTCTCGGCTCGCCGACTGTACAAGAAGGCGGGTCTGCCCAGAAGGCTTTGTAGTACGCGCCGCGGTAGTAGTAACACGTCAAGCGAAAACCTGCCGGTGCCCATAAGATGAGGAACGCCGGAGAGAACGGCAGCGCCGTGGGCCACCACTGTGGCTTGGGTCCAAACCAGCTATGCGGAGACTCTCCAAAGAGCTCGGGAGAATAAAACGGCGACAAGTACGAGCCCCAGTGATAATGTGCATTCTGCAATGCGGCCCAGGTCGAATAAACGACGAATGCAGACAATCCGGCAAATACCAGGAGGGGCTGAATCCACCATGCGTCGCCGCGCATGGTCTCGCCAAAGCTGCGCGATCTCAGAGGAATATTCACAGAAGTCATATACGTCTCCGCGTGAGCTTCCAAGTAACATGTCATGCAGGAGGCATCTTTTTCAGCACAAGCACTGTACTCAATATCAAAAAGATCCCTCCAGGATGACATGATAATGTTAAGTACCTTGCGAACACTGTCAACCAGAGTCGGGATCTTCCAAGCAACATGTCATGCAGGAGGCATCTATTTCAGCACAATCACCGTGCCAGAAACTTAACAAGA